>JAHECJ010000039.1 GCA_024641805.1 Desulfococcus sp. | reverse complement strand
AGGTTTAAACGATGACATGTCTTTTTTAACAACTCTTAAAGTAAACATTCGTTTTGGGGTTCCTTCCACCATTTCATCGATCCACTTATCGAAATTCGGAATCTGGTAGGTGCAGTTAAAGGGTAATGATGCCCCTTTTTTCAAGCTGCTAAATTCCAGCTTCCCCAATTGCTCGGATACGCCTGTCTGTGAATATGTTTTGGGGGGAACACTGTAGTTCATGAAGTACTGGCCTTCGGACGGAATAGTATAATCTTTGGTGCCGACATTCGCAATGGTGCCGTTGATTGTGACCAGGCCAGTGCCGCTTTTGACGACATTGAAGCTGACTTTCAAATCCGGACAATGTTTTGTCGCCGGTATCGTGGATGCCGGCGGTCTCGTCTGGATCTGCTTTTGGGTTTGAGTGGGCAGGGGTCTGACCTCGGAATGACTGACACCCTGAAATAATAAGAAGAAAACAGCTGACACGCAGATGAAAAAACCGGCCGGAACGAAGATCCTTTTAAAAAATTTCATTTCCAACTCCTTAAAGGTAATTTTTTGATGAGAAATCCGGTGATGGTCGCCGGAGTTTACAATCGCATTTTTTTCAGATTATTGTATTGAAATCTTTTTGAATGTCAAATTAATACAATAGGAATCGTAAATCAAACTCAAAACATTCATCTTCAGGCCGCCTCGATTCGGCAGGGTACAAACCGGTGGATCGGTGTTCCAAGCGGATCCCGATGCGTGTTTTTGGTTAGCCGGTTGACGTTCATTCCATAAACGCTGCCGTCATATATCAGGCCAAACCCATGGGGGATCAACACGGTTCCTTTTCGAATTTGATCCGACACCTGTAGTTCGCCGATTTCACTGCCAGCTTCGGTGGTGACTTTGACATTTTGGCCATCAGCAACACCCATTGCCTCGGCATCGGCCGGGTTCACGGACACGGTGCAGGCCCGTTTACCCTTGTTCCATTCCTGGCCGCGTATCAATGTATTGATGTTATAGCGCGTGTGGCGGCCGGCATTTAAAATCAGGGGGAATTCATCCGGCAGTTTCAAATCCTCAGCCTCACTTTCGGCATTAAGTTTTTTCGTGTCTGATTCAAGTTCAGGAATATAAATTTCAATTTTACCGGAAGGAGTTTTAATGGCTTTAACGTTTTCTTCCGGGTCAACTGCACCGATCCACAATCCTTGGGGTTTGTCCAGAAGGGCCTGAAATATCCTGTCGCCCTGGTCCATGCCTGTTGCAAATCCGGCTCTTGCGGCATTTTTTCGGAATGCCTTGGGCGCGGTCATAAGCATTCCCCACAGGGCGGCCAATGCCGCGCTGTCAAATCCTTCCCCCAGCGTTTTTGCCAGTACAAATGGCATGGCAGGCAGGGCTTTGGGATCGGTCATCGCCCATTCCATAAGTTTTGCGCCGAATGTCAGGCGGTCGCTTTTGGCGGCTTCTTTCAGATCATCCGGGATCTCAGGGACCAGTCCGAGTTTGTCCGCCAGGCGGGTAAATATCTGGGAGGCTTCCAGACAGTTTCCCGGCGGTGCAACAATAGGGCGGCGCATTTGGAAAAAGACCTTTGGAAACGTCCATGGAAAGAACGTGCCGTCCCAGGATTCGTAATACGTGCGGCAGGGGAGTACATAATGTGCCAGTCTGGCGGTTTCGCTCATAACAATATCATTGACCACCAGCAGATCCAGTTTTTTAAAGGCGGTCTCATAAGCGGTGGTGTCCGGATACGAACGCAGCGGGTTGCAGGCACTGACATAGACCATCCGGAGTCGGTCCGGATGATCGTTTAAAATTTCTTCGGGCATTACAGACGGGGGATAAGATCCCGCAGCCGCCGGCGGCATATTGCTGATGACGGTGCGCCATGTTTTGGGATCCCGTTCGTCCGCATGATATCCCATTGGCATGACCATGCCCGGGATCACGTTGCCGCCGCGCACCCCGAAGATGCCGCAGATGGCTCCGAGAATATTCATCAAATAGGAGTTTAGGGTGCTCTTCCGTCCCATGTAAATTCCTAAGTCCGGATGCATGCACCAGCGCTTTTGGGTCATCAGGCGGCACAGTTCAGACACCTGGTCATATTCCAATTCGCAGACAGAGATGGCGGACTTAGCGTCAAAATTTTCAAACCAGGGGCGGATGGTTTCCCATCCGTCCACAATATTGCTCAGATACTCTTTGTTTTCCAACCCTTGCGCAATAATAATGGAAATCATGGCTTTGATTAAGAGGGCATCGGTGCCGGGCCGGACCGGGAGGTGAATATTGGCAATGGCTGCGGTTTCACTTTCTCTCGGGTCAATGATGACCAGCAGCCGTTCGGGGTCTTTTGAAAATTCTTTAAGCACTTTGGGTGCCTGTGGCATCTGGTGGCTTTCCATACCGTTCCATCCCCATCCGACAAGCATTTCACTGGCATGTTCGTCAGGAATTGCCACGTTATACTGCTTACCCAGCATGCGGCCCAGGATCCACCAGATTCCCGAAAATTCCTGCCCCGCAGAGTTGTAGAAATACTGGGATCCCAAGGCTCTTAAGATTGACAGGCCAAAGGCGCCCTCCATATGGCCGCCCTGGGCGCAGGCCCCCATGTATGCAAGGGATCTTGGTCCATGGGTGTTGACAATGCCTTTCATTTTTTCAGCGATTTCGCTGATTGCCTGGTCCCAGGAAATCGGCTCAAATTTATCTCCCACCCGCTTTAAGGGCTCTGTAATCCGGTCTTTGGGATACTGGTGATAAATCACGTTTAACCCTTTTCTGCAGGCATAGCCCTCGCTTCGCGGGTTTGATTTGTCAGGTTTGACTTTGACCATGCGGCCGTCTTCCACCAGAATTTCAAGACCGCAGTTCTGTGCGCACAAGACGCATCCTGTTTTATGCCATTGGGACATGATTGACCCCTTATATTGTAAGGTTAATAAATGAATCTTTTAGAAAATTTTCACGTTGAAAATAAATAGTAATCGTTAAAACTGTATACCTCGCTTAATCGCCATATTCATCATCTGTTCAAGGCTGGTGGACGGAGGCGTTTTCAAGGTTTCTTCGGGTTTTAATACCAGGGCAATGGCGTCTGAAGGGCAGGTGGTGACGCACAGGCCGCAACCGATGCAGCGATTACGGTTTACTTTTGCGTGCGCTTCTTCATTCATCGAGAGGGCGTTCATCTGGCAGCGATCCAGACATGCCTCACATCCTACGCAGGCTTCCTCATCAACCGCAGCGAAATAATTCGAAAATACCAGTTCCGCGGGTTTGGGGTATTCATTTAACGATTTTAAGACTCCGCAGCAGTCACCGCAGCAATTGCACATGCCGCCCGGGTTCTGGGCCGTGGCAGGCTGGGTAACCAAACCGGATTCCTGGGCCTCGTTTAAAATCCGGGTGGCTTCGTCGAGATCAACCTGCCGGCCCATATCATGGTCAAGATAATACTGGGCCATGGAACCAAACATAAAACAGGCTTCCATGGGTTTTCCGCACCCCGTTTCAACCGTGGCTCTCAGTTTCCGGCAGATGCAATCAGTGACCACGATGGTTTTCTGTTTTTTAAGTATTTGAACGGCATCATCATAGGCCGCGATATTCTGGGTCACTTCGATGGACTGCTGAATCGGAATAGTGCGGAGAAACCCTCCCGCATTCTGGGCCATTGTGTGGTAAAAATCGCTGTCAAAATACTGCTCCACCAGTTTGGCAAAGTCCTTGTCCAGGCGCTTGACCTGGAATTCAAACAGGCCGTGCACAAAGGGTATTGCACCGTATTTGATTGATTCTCCTTTTTTAAGCCGGAACAGCAGTCCCCGTTTCGCCATGTCTTCGAGATGGGCAGCAGTGTCTTCGATCGGTTTATTTATCCGTTCGGCGACGGATTCCGGAAGTTCCAGCATAGGAGACAAGTTCAGGAACATGGCCGCGTCTTTTTCATTGAACATCGTTTTTAGAATCTTGATTTCAATTCCGGATTCAGTGGCCGGAAATCCCACGGAGTATTTATCCAGGCGTTCCTGGAGGTCGCGATAGATGTCAGTAGTCATCGATTTATTCCTTTAATTATTAGTTCAGAGAAAAAATTTTCACCACAGAGAGCACAGAGGGCACAAAGAAAAAATATTTTTCTAAATTTCGTTCCTCAGTGATCTCCGTGAGCTCTGTGGTTAATTTATATTTTATGCAATTTAACCATTCTATGATGGTTTGGTTTTTTCCAGTTCATCGGTTACACAGTAAACCCCTTTGCCTTCCAGCGCCGGGCCGAAGCAAAGGTTGTCGGATTTGCATCTGGCCGGGCTGGTGTCTCCGGATTGCCATCGGTTTATCAGGCCAGGTTCCCGGATAAACGGCCGGCACATGGAGATGTAATCAGCAGTGCCGCTTTCTATCGTCTGTTCGGCAACTGAAAATGAACGATTCCCACCAACCAGGATCAGGGGCACATGGATCTCTTTTTTATAAGCAGCTGCGGCTTCCTTAAAATACGCTTCTTTTTCTTCTTTATTGATTCCGGATCTGCTGGGTGAGAGTTTGCCGGAAGACAATGTGCCTCCGGAAAGTTCGATGGCGTCAATCCCGGCATCTGTCAGCATTTTGGACGCTGAGATGGAATCTTTCAGGCTTAGACCATTGTCAATAAAGTCTTCGCAGTTAATTTTAATCAATATTGGGAAGTCGCTTCCCACGGCTTGACGAATGGCCTGCAGGATTTCCAGATGAATGCGGACGCGATTTTCAATGGCGCCGTCGTAATTGTCTTTCCGGCGGTTGTAGGCCGGAGAAAGGAACTGGCTGAGCAGATACCCGTGGGCGGAATGAATCTGGACCCCGTCAAAGCCAGCTGTTTTAGCCCGTTGCGCGGCTTTGGCATAAGCACGGACGAGATTTTGGATGTCCTCTTTTGTAAGTTCATGGCGCGGTGATTTTGACAGTCCGTCAAAATTCGATACCACGTGCGGCGGCTGTTTGGTTAATTCCTTGATCGCAAAATGTCCGGCATGGGCCAGTTGGGCAACGATTTTGCCCCCGGCGTTATGAACCGCATCCGTCATGCTTTTTAAGCCGTCAATGAGTTCGTCTGTATATATTCCCATCTGCCAGGGCCCTGCTTGTCCTTCCTGGCTGACATAGGCATGTCCGGATATGATCAGGCCCACGCCTCCTTCGGCCAGATCAACCATGGTTCTGGTTAGTTTTGGTGTTACCGAACCATCGTCTGCGGCCATGCCCTCCCAGGTTGCAGACCGCACAAAACGGTTGGATAGTTTCATCCCGTTTATTTCCGATGTTTTAAATAAAACGCTCATGTTGTCTCCTTCTTTATATGAATGAATAATTCAGCTGATATATGTTGTGCTCTCGATATACCGATTGGTATATTTTGGAGAAAAAAAATTTAAATGGCTGTCGCGGCCGACAGGATCAATTGCTCAATCTGTTCAAGGGAATTCATCATAAATGTGTCTTCTCCCGTCACCTTGGATAAAAGACTCCCGCCTTCAATCAGGCAGATCATCACCTCGGTCATTTTAGCCGTGTCGGTTCTGTCGTTCAATTCACCGGACTGTTTGCCGTTTTCGATCAGCCCGGTAATGGCTTTTTTCATGGTTTCAATGGCATTAACCGTCATACGGCAAAGAACCTGATGGGTGTCGTCTGCTTCTGCCGCCGTATTTAAAATCGGGCAACCGCCGTAATCGATCATGGTATGGTAGAGTTTCCGGTAGGCCCTCGGAATGGCCAGCAGTTTCCGGGTAAAGGTGGTTTCACTGTCAACCGCCAGGGTAAGGTATGAGATCAGGTTGTCGACATTATACTTAAAAACACAAACAGCCACTTCATCCTTGTCTTTAAAATTGCCGTAGATGCTGCCTTTGGTTAAACCGGTTGCGTTTGTCAGGTCAGACAGGGAAGTTCCGGCAATTCCTTTTTTATTAAAGATCGGAGCGGCTTTTTCAATGATGAATTGTCTGGTGCGTTCTGCTTTGTTGGGCTCATTTTTTTTCATGAGTAAAATATACCGTTCGGTATATTTTAAGTCAAGGAAATTTTGCTGAATCGGAAAAGAAGAATAATTGATGGGTGAAATATTAAGGGTGAATACGTTTTGCAGAGATTGACGAAGAAACACCTTTTTCATCCGGAAAAGAATTCAGGGGCAGAAGAACCCTGAAGACGGCTCCGCTGCCGGGTTTTGAATCCACATAAATCTTTCCGCCATGCTCTTCTATGATGCCATATGCCACTGATAACCCTAGTCCGACACCTTTCCCCTTTTTTTTGGTTGTAAAAAATGGCTCGAATAATTTTGACAGGTTATCACTATGGATACCAACGCCGGTATCACTGAAGATTATAAAAATATGATCACTTTCATGGGAGTATTCTGTTGTGACCTTCAGGACTCCGCCATGTGACTCCGCCATGCTTTCAGCTGCATTGGAAATGAGATTCATAAAAACCTGCTGGAGTTGATCCTCAGAACCATAAAAATCCGGCAGTTTCGGGTTTAAATGCGTTTCATAATGTACATTACAGATTTTCAGGAGGTTTGAATTTAAAAAGAGTGTTTTATCAATCAGCTGATTGATATTCACTCGTTTCAGCTCTATTTTTGAGTGCCTTGAAAAAACCAGCAGATTTGACACAATACGGCTGATTCTTCGGGTTTCGGTTTCCATGAGGTTGAGGTATTGTCGGAAAAGGTCAAGTTCTTTCTGGTCTATAAAATCTTCCTGGATAATTCGCTTGCTGAGCATGGTCAGGTTTAAAATACCGGATATGGGATTGTTGATTTCATGAACAACAGAGGAAGAAAGTTTGCCTAATGAAGACATTTTGTCCTGATGCAGCAGTTTGCTATGGGATTCTTTTAACTGGCGGGTGCGTTCTTCAACCATTTTTTCAAGCCGCCCGGTCATTTCCTTTTCTTCTCTTTTCCGCTGCGTTATATCACGGCTTATTTCAACGAACATAGAGATTTTGCCGGTTTTTTCCCAGATAGGGAAGATGGTCAGTTCTGCATACCTTGGCAGGTTATCGCCTCCCAGGCGGGTCAGTTCCACCTGGCATTGCCGTTTATTTTTGATTACTTCCTGAATAGGGCATACACGATCGCAATTACTGCTCTTGCGTGTTGCTTCCTTGAAAACTTCATAGCATTTTTTCCCGATGACATTTTCCCTGGAATAATTCATATGCCTTAAGAAAGAATCATTTACTTCAATAATCTCTCTTTCAGGCGATATGACTAGAATGAAATCGCTGATTCCGTTTAAAATGGTTTCAAGGTCTTTGTCTGGTATTCTCAATGTTTTTATCTTTTTTTAATACCTGGTTTAGCCATATCAACAAGCATATTACACATTAAAACGTATAAAAGACGACGACAGTTGTTTTATCTATAGCACATGATCATATTTCGGAACAAGATGATTGAAAAGTGTGGGAAAATTCAAGTCGTATGTGGAAAAATTCAACACCTCATATAAAACCATTATCCATAGTTGTTTGCGCGGATTTGGGTCTTGATGCTTTTGTGCAGTGTAGAATATTTCTACAGGCCGGCTTTTAATGAAAGGACAGGATAATTTGCATTATAGAAAAAATTAATTGTAATTTTAGTGGGTTAATAAAAAAATTCCTTTTCTTTTAAAGGTGGTATCTGATTTGCAATGTATATAAGTAAAAAGAAAAAACACTAACCACATAAGGAGGAATTTTAAAATGGGTGAAAGACTTAAAAATAACGAATCTGGAAATCATGTGTGGAAAATTGGTGCAGATAAAAAATCTAGAGATGCCAACCCTTGTATTTGGATGCGGGCTGGTGCCGTAAAAAGCAAGAGTTGCAATAATTATTACAGCTGCGATACCTGCAAATATGATTTCGGAATGATGAATAAAGTCGCCCAGGGCAAACAGATCAGCTGGCAGGATGCCATGAGAAAGAAAGAGAACATCAACAGAGTATGCCGCCACAGTCTGACCCAGCGAATAGAAAACAGAATTTGCCCGCATAATTATAACTGCTATAGCTGTGAATTCGATCAGTATTTTGAAGATGTACTGTCTCCAAAAACAAAAAGCACCGTTTCTGGTATGCAAATGATAAAAGGGTTTGATGTGCCGGAGGGATACTATTTCCACAACGGACATACCTGGGCAAGAATTGAAAGCGGCGGTTTTATCCGGGTCGGATTAGATGATTTTTCCTTAAAACTTCTTGGCAAAGCAGATGCCTTTGACCTTCCTTTAATCGGAAAAGAACTGAATCATAACCAGATCGGGTGGGGACTCAAAAGAAAAGACAATACTGCAGATGTTTTATCCCCGATTAACGGGGTTATTACCGAAGTGAATCCTGATGTGAGAAAGAATCCTGAGCTTGCCAATCGCGATCCTTACGGAAACGGATGGTTATTTGCAGTTCATACATCGGATATTAAAGGAACATTTGAAAAATTGATGGACGACAGCCAGGGTGTCACATGGATAGGTGAGGAAGTGACAGCTCTCGAACAAATGATAGAAGGCGTGGCAGGTCCGCTCGCAGCAGACGGCGGATTACTGCAACCGGATATTTTTGGAAACCTGCCGGAACTGGGTTGGAAAAATTTAATCACGAAATTCCTCAAGACCTGATAACAGGCAACCCGATTTTTTCATAAATTGATGCGTGCCGTTTTAAAAGGAGAAAAGACGTGAAGATTTTTGCCAGAGACAAGTTATTATCCAAAAATCCCTTTGCGTGCATATGGATGCAGGCAGGAGTTGTATTTCTAAAAGACTGCCGACAGAATTTTAATTGTATTGAATGTAAGTTCGACCGCGCTTTACGGCGGACCTGCAGGGAAAATGACGAATTGAAAAAGCAGGGAATCAAGCCTTCGGGGCGAAGGGGCAAAATTATTTTTTGGAAGGAAAAACTGAAAAAACTATCGCCCGCAAAAAGACCCTGTATTCATTCCATGAGGCGGCACATTGATTTTAAGGCTTGTCATCGCGAATATAATTGCATCAACTGTGATTTTGATCAGTATTTCAATGACCAGTACAAAGTCTATACGGTTGTTAAGCCCGTTGATTTTAAAAATGTTCATGGCGTTCACCTCCCGGGAGGGTATTATCTTCATAAAGGACACACATGGGCGAAGATTGAATCTGATAATGAGGTGAGGGTTGGCCTTGATGAATTTGCTCTGAAATTATTGGGCAGACTTGATAAAATTGAGGCACCGCTTGTGGGTAAAATGGTAGATCAGGGCCAGGAAAACATTATTGGATATCGTGATGAAAATACTGTTGCGTTTGCATCACCTGTAAATGGGGTTGTCACTGCAATAAATTCTGATCTGCGGAAACACGGAGATATTGCAAACAAAGATCCATATACAGATGGGTGGGTAATGCGGGTGCATTGCAAAACACTCCGGGATAATCTCAAGAATTTATTGTTTATGGATGAAGCAGAATTATTTTTGAACAAGGAGATAGAAAAATTATACGAAATCCTCGAAGAAGAAACGGGCCTTATGGCAGCTGACGGCGGAAACCTGGGGGATGATATTATAGGTAACGCTCCAGGTCTTCAATGGGAGCGGCTGGTGAGTGTTTTTTTCGTTAGAAGAGGTATCGACAAAGTTATGGATTGCGCTATCGTACGATCATTTTAATTCATCTGCCAGCATAATTGCGCAGTATCTGCAGAGCTGGTCTGATTTCATGTCCACATCCTGAATTCCACGGCAATAATGCATTATACAAGAGTTCCTGTCGCAGTGCCGAAGGTTGAATGTATGCCCCAGTTCATGAATCGCTTCCTTTGCGATACGCGCACGGATTTTTGAATAGCTTTCTGTTTTCAGGCTGTCATGAAGCCGGTATGTTGAGAGAATGCAGGCCTTCCCTCCCAGTTGAGCCTCTCCGTATACATGGGTCAGAATTGGAATAAACAGATCGACGTTCGTAATGCCGATAATTTTGAAACAGTTTTCCGGCGCATTGTCTGAGAGTTTTTGCAAAA
>JAHECJ010000562.1 GCA_024641805.1 Desulfococcus sp. | reverse complement strand
TGGTGACCTGGGCGAGGTTAAGTTCCGGGACATAAAACTGATGGGTTGCATCCGCGCTTCTCAGATTTAAGGTTACGCTGTCGCCGACATTCAGCTGAAGCGTCATCGGCGAAAATCGTTTCCACCAGTAATTCAACCCGTTGATTTCTTCTAAAGTATATGCTCCGCTGGGTTCCCCCACAGCCGTAATATTAAACACTCTTTCGCCATGGCTGTATATGGAAGGAATATAAACATACTGGTAAAGAAAAGCGCATAGCGGAATACTTATAATCACTGAAAAGACGATCAATCCGGCAAATTTTTCCTGTATCTTCATTTTCAAAATACTCATTTAAAAATTCAAATTCCGGGGAATAGAGTTCCAATATCTCTGAACTGTCTCCCGTACGGACGTTTTTAGCGCATTGCTTACCACGCATAAAAGAATATCATTAAGACAGTTATGATTGCGCAAAGACACCCGAAAGGAAGAAGACTGACGATTGCCTGCCGCTGATCGGGAAAGATCGCCTTTGATATTTCATATCCTTTCTTTAGTGAGAAACCCAAACCCGTCAATACCAGCGGAACCTGGACATATAAAATATACTCGGGGAGCATGGGCTTCCATTGAACATGGGCTTTCCCGAAAAGATTCCATCCCCATCCAAGCGGGTCTGACAAGGTGGCGATAATGTGCGAATAGTTGATCATGAACAAGGGGATGCTGAAGGAAATCCAGCAGAGCAGTCCCAATGGAACCAGCATATAAGAATATTTTAAAAAAACTAACTTTACTGGAATATCTTTCGATCCGGATAAAAAATTGCCGAACCAGGCGGCCGTGAGCCATATCGCAGGTACGGCCACCAGGCAGCAGGTCCAGATCAATCCGCAATAAATCAAAAACCCTCTTACATTTCCGATTTCCGTGACATTCGCCCACTCTTTGATGGTTCCCCATGGTCCGAGAAAAATTGCCGTATAAAGGACAACCAGCGTTATCATGATAAATCCCATCCAGGCTTCGTCGTAATTTTCAATCACTGTGTCCGAGCAGAAAGGCCTGAGCCGAAGGGTCATATTGCTGTTCGGGCATGAACTGATACATTCCATGCACATGCCGCAGTAGCTGTTGCTCTGCATTTTCCCCGGGTTAATCAGCCAGGGGCACCCCCAGGCCTTTCCATTGTCGATTACCGCCTTTGACCCGCAGCCTTTGCATGTGTCATTGTCGACAGATCGAATTTCAAGCATAGACGCTTTACTGTAAAGGCTCATCCATCCTCCGATCGGACATAAATATCTGCAGAAAGTTCTTCGTCGATAAATGACGTGAATCAGCGTTGCAGTGATTGTCAGCCCCGCCAGTACAAAAGCAGTTGTAACCGGGCGTGTGACCAGAATGGTGCTGAAAGTGCACAGACATAGAAAAAGAACATTCTGAATCCAGATATTGGAAAATTTTGCAGGCCATTTTTTTTTAAATCCTTTTACCGAAGAAGAAGCCTCACCTGAAGGACCGAGAAGCCTCCGCCGCTGAAACCATTCCCCCAAAAAAGGGAAGGGGCACATCATGCACCATATGCGTGCGCCGAACGGGATCATAAAAGTTACCAGGACAAACCACCACAAAATCCAGACCACGGTGATTATAATGTTATGGTTCCCGATGGGTGATCCGAAAAAACCTGCAAAAAGAAAAAGTACCAGTGCCGCCAGGTTAATTAGAATCATGCCGAATTGGAACCATCGCCTGGTCAGAAGCCATTTAAGTCCCGGCATCACTTTGAATAAATCCAGGCGAAAAGGCCTGGAGTGAGGAACCGCGATGCCCAAGGCATTCCGATCAGCCAGCAAAAGAAAGAAAAACGCCGTAAAAACACCGATGACACCGCCGATACTTCCATAGAAAGGATAGTTGGGGCGTACAATGAATTCCCCGAGCATAAACGGATGCAGGGTGCCGCATGTCACGGAACACCGGTAACGGAATTTCCCGGCACGATCGGCGCTAAACGCCACTTCATCCACATATGCAAATTCTTTCTCAACCGAAGGGTGACGAAGCTTGAACGGAATTTTTCCCGGATGAATTTCCGCTTCGATATCATATCCTTCAAGAAAAAAACCATGAACCACATCCACGGATGCGAATTTGATATGAACGTCGTCGCCCTTGTTTACTATGATCCGGTTCGGCTGATACGAATATCTTTTTGCTATGATGCGGATGTCTTTTCTATTGCCTTTCTGTCCTGAAAAGGGCGCCGAGAAACACACTGCCGCAAAAACACAAGTGAAAAAAATGCATACCGCTGTTGTTTTTTTTTTGTTAATCATATTTTGATTTGGTTATCAGAATATCAATTTGAGTAATTTTATCTTTTTCCACTGTTATCAGGGCTTGTTCCCCTTTCATTTTTAATTTTTTATGCCAGGATTTAAGAATATATGTCCCCGGTGGGACATCTTTAATTATAAATGCTGCAGATTGGGTAGCCTCATTAATTGCCGTCAGGCAGAAAAACGGATTATCCAGGGTGACAATATACGCTGCCATCTCCAAATGCAGTTTACATAAAACGATAGCGGCGCCGCACTCGTTAAACTGATATTGTGTGGTCTTTCCCTGGCCCCAGGTCCCCAAATCAAGGGTTTCTCCGTTTTTTTCAAAAAGCAGATACACATTATGATCCACCCGGTCACTGTTTAAAAATTTCACTACCGTCCCTTTT
>JAHECJ010000561.1 GCA_024641805.1 Desulfococcus sp. | reverse complement strand
CGGAGAATGGAAAAAGGGCTGTGAAATACATGAGATTCGGTCATCTGACGGTTTTTCGAATCCCTCTTGTCTTTTTCATCATTATTTTTTCGGGCATCGCGGTGATATCATTTCCGCCCGCGGCATTCGCCGATGAAGATCCCGGTTTGAATGAAATCCTGGAAGGTTTTGATGAAGACGTTGCGGCTCCGGAAACGATTTCAAACGAGCCGGTATCTGCCGACAGCGATGAAGAGATTTTAAACGGGTTTGACGATGATTTCGAAAGTTCTCCGGCTCCGTCCGATACTTCTGAAGATTCGTTGCCGGATGATTTTCCCCAACCTTCTCCGCTCAGCCTGGACGGATATTTTAAAATCAGTTCCACCTCCAATTTCGCGCATAACCCGCCCCCATACAAACAAACGGACTGGCGGGGACTCTCCCGTCTGCGAACGGAAATGCAGCTGGACGCAACCGTCGATCTTCCACGACAGTGGCAGGCTCTGATCGGTGGTAAGGGATTTTACGATTTTGCATACCGGATAAACGGCGAGGATGATTACACAGAAGAGGTGATTGATGAATATGAATCCGAAATCGAATTCCGCGAAGTGTACCTGCGCGGCTCGCTGTTTAAAAATGTCGACATTAAACTGGGACGGCAGATCGTTGTCTGGGGAAAATCAGATAACATTCGGGTCACGGACGTTCTTAACCCGCTGGACATGAGAGAACCCGCGATGACCGACATTGAGGATCTCAGAATGCCGGTGACCATGACGCGGCTTGACTACTATGTCGGGGACCTCAATTTTTCGGCAATGGCGATTCATGAAATCCGGTTCAACAAAAACCCGGAATTCGGCAGCGACTTTTACCCATACCCTTTACCGCCGCCGCCCGAAAACAAGCCCGACAGCAACTTTGAGCATACCGAATACGCCCTGGCGCTCAACGGCATTTTTTCCGGGTGGGATTTTTCCGCCTATTTCGCCGATTATTACAATGATGAACCCCGATTTGAAGTCGTCGACCCACTTTTATTCCCGGTATTTCAATTGACCCATGACCGGCTGCAGATGCTTGGCTCCACGGCCAACATCGCTTTGGGCAACTGGCTCTTAAAATGTGAGGGCGCATGGATTCACGGATTTGAGTTTGCCCATACCCCCGGCAAAAATTATGACCGGGTCGACGTGCTGACGGGGGTGGAATATTCCGGTTTTTCAGAAACCACCATCTGTCTGGAAGCGGTCAACCGGCATATCCTTGAATTCGAATCCGTTCTTACGCAATCACCGGACCAGGCGAAAAAAGACCGGTTTCAATCCGCCCTGCGTCTTTCCCGGACGTATGTTAATGATACCGTTACCCTCACTGTCCTGGCGTCGCTGTTCGGACTGACCGGAGATGGCGGCGGGTTTGAACGCTACACCGTGGAATATGATGTCAATGATTCACTGTCCGTGTTATTTGGTATAATCACATACCAGTCAGGAGATCTGCCGGGGATGCAGGCGATCGGGCAGAATGACAGGATACTCTTTGAAGCAAAGTATAGTTTTTAAAGTCCAAATGACAGCAGAGATGAAACAAAAAGTTATTAAAAAGGAAGATGCGGTATTCTGGCTGGACTCATCCGGCTGCTGGCGCAATGACGGTGGAAAATTCAGGAAAAAGAAAATCATCGATCTTTTTCATCAATCGATTGCAAAAGATGACGACGGATATTTTGTTTCTCAAGTCAGGGACGGCTTTTGGGAAAAAGTGTATTTCCGGTTTGAGGACACCGCGCTTTTTGTTTTTGCGGTTGTGATCAATGATGATATAGTACTGGTGCTGAATACCGGAAAGCAGATACCACTGAACCCGGAGAACTTATATACCGCGCATGACAACCTGTATATTAAGCAGGAAAACGAGCGGATTAAATTTTCCGAACGTGCGTTGATGCAGATTTCATCACTTATAGAAGAAGACGGGGATCATCTGGCAATCACTGTGGATGGGGAAAAATTCAGCATCGTTGAAAAAACATTATACCTGGATAACAATGCTTTATCTTTCGAAACAGACCATTAAACAATAAGGAGCCGGCATGAAAAATAAGGAATTTGAAATCCGTGTGATGCAGTATTTTACGGAAAACATTAATCTTCAGAAAAACT
Source organism: Desulfococcus sp. (assembly GCA_024641805.1). Taxonomy (GTDB): domain Bacteria; phylum Desulfobacterota; class Desulfobacteria; order Desulfobacterales; family Desulfosalsimonadaceae; genus SURF-3. The sequence continues at coordinate 574 of JAHECJ010000561.1, read as the reverse complement.
GGGAAGTCGCCAAGGAATGCGCCCGTGAAATCATTGATCTAAGATTTAACGATATCCTCACCGGCAATTTTGATATCCCTTCACCAGAAGAACTTCAGGAAAAAGTCTCCGGAAAAGTCCCTTACGAATTCGACTCATCCGATTTCATAAACAATGGCCCGGTTGATTTGACGGGACTTGACGGCGACATGCTCAGTGATGCGCTCAAAACCATTGAATCCATCTATCAAAAATTCCACCAGGCTCAGACAAAGATTGTTGCAAAGGCAACGAACAAAGTATGCAGTCACCTGAGCGACAATTTGAAAAATGAGATCTCCCAGATCAAGAGTAAATATTTATCTAATAAATCGTAAACGATTGGAAATACTGGTATAAATCGAAGATAAAATAAAGCGTGGGAGGAATTTATATACTCCATCATGCCAGGATCAGCAGCGGCAAACCGATAGCCCCGATATCAACGATAAAATGACAGATGATGGCGGGAAGAATGCTCTCATTGGTCTGGGTGATCCACCCGAGCAGCAGACAGTAAGCGACAGCATAAAAGAAAAAAACCGGGCCTCCGATA
>JAHECJ010000560.1 GCA_024641805.1 Desulfococcus sp. | reverse complement strand
TGTTGCCCGCCTTTGTGCCGGCCCGTTCAATGGCCTGTTCAATGGTGTCGGTGGTAATGACTCCGAAAATTACGGGCACTTCGGCATCCAGGCTCACAGTCGCAATCCCTTTTGAAACCTCCGCGCTGACATAGTCAAAATGGGGGGTGGCCCCTCGAATGACCGCTCCCAGGCAGATGATGGCATCGTATTTTTTGCGGGCCACTTTTTTTGCTGCCAGGGGGATTTCAAATGCGCCGGGAACTTTTACGATATCAATGTCCGCCTCTTTGGCACCGCTCCGGATGAGTGCATCGAGAGCGCCGCTGAGCAGTTTTTCCGAGATGAAATCATTAAAACGGCCGACGATGATAGCAAACCGTTTCCCTTCGGCGAGTAGATTCCCTTCAATGATTTTTGACATAAGTATTCCTTTTTTTTATGGATGGATACATGTTACGGGGTTGTGTCAACATTCAAAAAATGTCCCATTTTCAAACGTTTGCATTCAAGGTAACACCGATTTTGTTCTGTCGGTTTTGTTTCAATGGGGACTTTTTCGATCACGCTGAGTCCATAGCCCTCCAGGCCAACGATTTTTTTAGGATTATTGGTGATCAGCCGCATTTTTTTAACGCCCAGATCGGCCAAAACCTGCGCACCGATACCGTAATCCCTTAAATCCGCCTTGAAACCGAGCTGTTCGTTTGCTTCAACTGTATCATATCCCTGATCCTGGAGATTATAAGCTTTCAGTTTGTTGACCAGCCCGATGCCGCGTCCTTCCTGGCGGATATACAGCATGACACCAACTCCTTCCTTGTCCATCATCTGCATGGCCAGGCCGAGCTGCTCCCCGCAGTCGCATCGGAGGGACCCGAAAATATCTCCGGTCAGGCATTCCGAATGGACCCGGACAAGAATCGGCTTTTTCGAATCAATTTCGCCTTTAACCAGGGCAATGTGCTGATAATCTTCCAGATCGTTTTCGTATACAATCACTTTAAATTCACCGGCATGGGTGGTGGGGATGGTCGCTTCAACTGCCCGGCGGACAAAGGATTCCGTCCGCATCCGGTAAGCGATCAGGTCGGCGATAGTGCAGATCCCGATACCGTGTTTTTCGGAAAATTTCTCCAAAGACGGCATTCGTGCCATTGACCCGTCATCATCCATAATTTCACAAATCACACCCGCCGGCTTGAGACCGGCAAGTCTTGCCAGGTCGACGGAGCCTTCTGTCTGGCCGGAACGGACCATAACACCGCCTTTGCGGGCGCGAAGCGGGAAAATATGACCCGGCCGGGCAATATCTTCGGGCTTTGCGTTGTCCGCAATGGCCGTAAGAATTGTGGTTGCACGGTCGGCTGCTGAAATTCCGGTGGTCACGCCGTGCCGCGCCTCAATGGATACGGTAAAACCGGTTTTAAATTGGGATGTATTTTCATTGACAATCATCGGCAGGTTGAGTCTTTCAACAATATGGGGCGCAAGTGACAGGCAGATCAGGCCCCGGCCATGCATGGCCATAAAATTAATGATTTCCGGCGTGACGGCTTCCGCCGCAATGGTCAGGTCGCCTTCATTTTCACGGTCCTCATCATCCACCAGAATGACCATTTTCCCTTTTTTGATATCTCTGATTGCTTCTTCAATGCTTAAATGTGACATATTAATCTGTATCTCCTTAAAATATATCCAAACCCCGGAAAAATGACATGACGATCGCCAACTATCCGGATGTTTTGAATTTGATTAAATTAAGTTAATTTTATGGGTTAAATAAATCCGGTTTTCAATAAAAATTCCATATCCACCGGTTTACCGGTATTTTTATTATTCTCATTTCCCCTGTTGTTTGTGAGAAATTTTTCCACGTATTTGCCGATCATGTCGGTTTCGATGTTTACGGCGTCACCGGCTTTTTTTATTCCAATAGTTGTGATGGCAGCGGTATGTGGGATAATACTGACTTCAAAATTCTGCGGATCGCAGGAGTTGATGGTCAGGCTGATGCCGTCAATGGCGACTGAACCCTTTGGGATCATGTAGCGTGCCAGGGACTGATCAACAGAAAATCCGACTAAAACGGCATTGCCATGACGGTTTTTATGCGTGATCCGGCCCGTGCCGTCGATGTGTCCGGACACCAGATGTCCGTCCAGGCGGTCTGACAATCGCAATGCCCGTTCGATGTTAACCTGTTCCCCGATGTTGATGTTTTTAAAGGTCGTTTTATCAAGAGTTTCCGGCGAGACGTCCACTTCAAACCGTGATTTCGAGATTGCGACCGCGGTCAGGCAGGCCCCGTTGACTGCGAAGCTGTCACCGATTTTAGAATTCTCTAAAGAAAAATCCGCATGGATGGCGAGACGCATGCCTTCACCGGTCGTCCGGACACCGGTTATTTTCCCCAAGCCTTCAATAATGCCTGTAAACATAAGCCGCAGTTCTGTTTAAATTTTTTAATTCAGGTCTATTCAAAATCGTGATTTTATCTAATTTTAACCTTCATTAAAATCAGAAAATATCCGAATTTACCAGTTGTTTTTGTTTAAATATCCTTCAATCATCACATCATTGTCAAACTGCCGGACAACAATGTCTGCCACCGGGATGCTCTGGGCCATCAACTCCGGGCCGGGGCCGCTGCACATGGGCACACCGTCATCTCCTGCCAGTATTTTCGGGGCGTAGAAAAAATTGATCTTATCCACAATTTTTGCCTGAAGCGCGGATGCGGCA
>JAHECJ010000559.1 GCA_024641805.1 Desulfococcus sp. | reverse complement strand
CGACTTTTCCAAAACCAGTATATTCATCCTGGCGCGCGCCGCGTAAATGGACGCTGTCAGGCCGGCCGGGCCGCCGCCGATAATGACAAGATCATAATCTGTTGATTTCATCAATTGATTCTATAAACTCTTGTTTAAGGTTTCTTCAATTTTTGATTTGTCAACCATGCCGACAATCTGATCCTGTTTTTGGCCGCCTTTGAATATCAGCAGTGTCGGGATGGCGCGGATTCCATAGTTGGCCGGCGTCAGCGGATTGTCATCCACGTTGCACTTGAAGAATTTGACCTTACCGGCATAGTTTTTACTGATATCATCAATCACCGGACCGATTGCTTTGCACGGCCCGCACCAGGGCGCCCAGAAATCCACCAGGACCGGGAGGTCCGATTTCAATACATCACTGTCAAACGTGCTGTCACTGACTTCTGAAATATTTTCCGACATTATACCTTCCTTTCATTTTATTCAGGAAATTTACCAAAAATTCAGAATCTTAACCAATGGGAAGCGATTTACTTCATATCCTAAAACCCCGCATAAGTGTCAAGTAATATAATGTCCGGCATCTGTATTGTCAAGAAAGGAGGCAAACCCGGATCTGTTTATCTTCACCTGTTGGCCGGTCCTCCATTGATGTACTTAATGAATCAATTACGCGCCGGCAGTCCATGCGCGTCACTCACCAGGATGCGGATCCGCACCGGGCGCTCCCCCGGGAGATTTTATCCTGTGTCCCCTTTTCAGGTATTTCACAATAAACGGATCTGTGCTATACAATTTTTCATAACCCGTTGACTTTTAAAAAAACGGCCGACAATATAAATCAAAATAAAAAAGATTGACTCTTATTTGGCAAATCATTAGGTTTGCTAAATTAATTTTTTGGTTCGGATAGAACAAAATACCAAGTAATCTTTTAAAGTTACAAACGGATAACACGGCAGGGAAAGACGTATGATAGACATTGATTTCAATAAAATGGGCGGCCTGGCGCCGGCCATTGTCCAGGATAATGAAACCGGCGAAGTATTGATGCTGGCTTTTATGAACAAAGAGGCGTGGGAAGCGACCTTAAAAACCGGCAAGGCGACTTACTACAGCCGATCCCGCGATCAGTTATGGGTCAAAGGCGAAACCTCCGGCAACGTTCAGCTGGTCAGGGAGATTCGCGTGGACTGCGACGACGACACGGTTTTGCTGAAAGTCGAGCAAATCGGCGGCGCTGCCTGCCACACCGGTCATAAAAGCTGTTTTTTCAGAAAGGTTGAAAACAATACATTAATTGTCACCGGGAAACCGGTATTTGATCCCAAAGAGGTATATAAAAAATGATCACTCCATTAAAACTTGGCATTCCCAAAGGAAGCCTTCAGAATTCGACCGTTGAGCTGTTCCGGCGGTCCGGGTGGAAAATAAACGTCAACGGAAGAAGCTATTTCCCGGATATCAATGATGATACCATCACCTGCGCCCTTTGCCGGGCACAGGAAATGTCCATCAATGTCGAAAGCGGCGTTTTGGATGCCGGCCTCACCGGCCTGGACTGGATTGCGGAAAACAACTCGGACATTCACGTGGTCACCGATCTGGTTTACTCAAAGGTCAGCACCCGGCCGGCCCGGTGGGTCATTGCCGTGGCGTATGATTCCCCGGTTCAAACCCTTGAAGACCTTGAGGGGAAAACCATTTCCACTGAAATGATGAAGTACACCCAGCGGTTTTTTGCCGAAAAAGGAATTCATGTCAACGTCAAATTTTCCTGGGGGGCGACGGAAGCCAAGGTGGTATCGGGCCTGGCGGATGCCATTGTTGAGATCACCGAAACCGAAAGCACCATCAAGGCCCATGGCCTGCGGATTATCCATGAAATGATGCAGACCAATACCCAGCTCATTGCCAATCACGATGCCTGGAAAGTCCCGGAGAAGCGGGAAAAGATTGAACAGATCGCCCTGCTGTTAAAAGGCGCACTGCGGGCGGAGAACATGGTGGGGCTTAAAATGAATGTGCCGAATGCCGGCCTGGAAAAAATTGTTTCCTTATTGCCCAGTTTAAATGCCCCGACCGTGGCGTCTTTATATCAATCCGACTGGTTTTCCGTTGAAACAGTGGTCAGCTCCAATACGGTCCGCGAACTGATTCCGAATCTGATGAAGCACGGCGCTGAGGGGATTATTGAATATCCATTGAATAAAGTCGTATAGCATGATTATAAAATCGGCAGAATTTGTTACCAGCGCCACCCGGCCCGGGAATTATCCGCCGGAAGGCCTCCCGGAAATCGCGTTTGCCGGCCGCTCCAACGTGGGGAAATCCACCCTGATCAATAAGCTCGTCAACCGGAAAAGCCTGGTCAAAACCAGCTCGACCCCCGGCCGGACTCAGCTTTTGAATTTTTTCAGTATCAACGAAACATTTGTGTTTGTTGATCTGCCCGGGTACGGGTATGCAAAGGTTCCGGAACGGGTCAAAAAAGACTGGGGTAAAATGATCGAGACGTATCTCAGCAACCGGTCAACCTTAAAGGGCGTGGTGCTGATTCTGGATATCCGTCGCAAACCCGGAGAAGATGAGCACAACTTTATTTCATGGCTGCACCAGCAGGACATCCCAACCATCCTGATCCTGACCAAAGCGGATAAGCTATCGAAAACCCAGCAGAAAAAACAGGTCCAGGCCATTGAAAAGGCACTGTCAATTAACCCGGAAGAACTGATTTGCTT
>JAHECJ010000558.1 GCA_024641805.1 Desulfococcus sp. | reverse complement strand
GGTAATCGGCGTTCTGCAAGTGGAAGGTCTGGTCGATCATGCATATGTGGCCCGACAGATCGCGTCATGGGGCGAAAAAAAATCGGGAGAGGGAGACCCGGTTGTAATTCCCGCCTCTCCGACCATCTATCTTTATTCCAATATTCAAAAAAAAGACGGATTTTCGCCATATCGGAAACTGCTGCAGGAATTCATCACGGGGAATTATGCGGTGGTGGAAGTTGATTCCCCTGATTTTAAGGCAGCCGGAGATAAATATGGCGTTTTGCTGCGCCTGGAAGACTCCGACCACAGCCTGACAACCAAGCTGCAGTCTCTGTATTCCGGGGCGACAATGTTTTCCGACACTCAGTCAATCGGGCCGGATTTTCAAGTAAGCGGAATCAAGCCTCAGGAAGACAAGGTTTTTCCAACTCAGACCAGAGATGCAGAAAAATTTCAGGAAGTTTCGCCGGAGCCGGCTCGCCAGGTCCTGAGACTTCCGGAAAATTTTAACCGATTGGTCATCTGCCAGATGGACAATACTGAAGAGCCGGAATTCGCATTGCTCAACAATGACAAAATTCAGATATTTCATTATCGCGCAGATCAGTTGGAGCCGGCATACGCGTATGAATTTAAAACACAAGGGATTATCGGCCTGCACCTTCATGCCATGGACCTGACTGGCGATGGTCTTGACGAATTGATTGTGACCCTCGGCCAGGAGATAATGGAGTTCGATGCCCGGACCATGAAGCTAAGTTCCCGGATTTTGAGTTTTAAGGAAAACCGTCTTACGCTTCTGTCCGGCAACCTGCCTTACTACCTGCGGGTGATTCCGGACAGGGCGGGCAACCTGGTGCTGATTGGTCAGAAAAAAGGGGAATATGAACCTTATTCAGGAGGTATTTTTGAAATTCGTCTGACCGGAAGCGGCGATATAACAGCCGAAGTATACCCGCCGGCATCGGGGATCTATTCTTTATATCAATTTAGTTTCATTCCCGAATTCCCGGACGATCTGATGATTCTCGAATCTTCGAATCTCATTACCGTCTATCATAGCGCCACGAAGAAAATAGCGGCGGTATCGGATATGAGTTTTGGCAGGTTCAAAATCGTTTCGTATCCTATTGAACTCGAAGACCCGGAATTTATCGGCGGATTTAATGACAAAAAAACATTTACAGAGCAGCCTGCGCCCCGGCGGTTTATCCTGAAACAAAATTATGACAGTCAGGTTTTCACGATTAACAAACAGCGTGAAACGGATTGGAATTTACAACGACTGAAAAATGTCGTTTCAGATCAAACGGACCGGGACAATCTGGTTGCGGTCAAGTGGACAGGTCAATATATCCGGCAGACATGGGAATCCGAAAAACTTGCAAAAGATATTTTGGATTTTTCCTTCATGCACGGGAAAAACGGGGATGTGATATTTGTGCTGGTCAAAGACGCCCAGGGCTTTGCCCTGCAAAAAATCCAATAGTATGTTACCATATCACCCTGCCAGGATGTGTTTCATGCATCAAAAAAAATCAAAACAACGACTTCATTCGGGAATCGATCAAACGGATAAAACGGAGAATTTATGACGGACATAAGGGTCCGATCGTGGAGTGAACTGCAGGATGAATTGTTTGAAGGTTCCTGGAATGAAGGGATCGGCAGGTTCCGTTCTTCGTTCGTTTTTCGCGGGCTTTCGGACAAAACATACCCGATGGACACTTCCCTGATCCGGCTTGGCGGCCCATACAGTGAACTTGAAAAGCATCTGCTCAGGAATTTTCGCAAGTACGCCCAGTCCATGGCCGGGGAACTCGGCTCGTTTTGGCGGCTGCTCACCGTGGCCCAGCACTATGGCCTGCCCACCCGTTTGATGGATTGGACTTATTCCCCCTATGTTGCCCTCCACTTTGCCACCGAAAACCTTGACCACTATGATGTCGAAGGTGTGATCTGGGTTGTCAATTTCCACGCTGTCCATAAATTTCTGCCGGATGAACTGCGCAAACTCCTGGAATCCGAGGGCGCACAGGCCTTTACCGTGGAACTGCTGGCAAGCCTCCGGCTGGCGCCTGAGTGCCCGACATCGGACAGCAGTTCCTTTCACGAATTTGTGGAAACCCTCACCGAATTTGACCGACTAGGGGCAGCCGGAGATTTTCTGCTGTTCTTTGAGCCGCCCTCCATTGATGACCGGATTATAAACCAGTTCGCCTTGTTTTCCGTCATGCCCAATCCTTGCTGCCGGGTCGACAACTGGCTCAATTCGCACCCGGAACTTTTTCGCCGCATCATCATCCCGGCGGAGCTTAAATGGGAATGCCGGGACAAACTGGATCAATGCAATATCACCGAGCGGGTCCTGCTGCCCGGCCTGGGCGGTCTCTGCACGTGGCTGAAAAGGCATTACAGTTCAGGACCAAAGAACAAGCTGGATTAATTCAGGAATTGTGCTATTCATCCATTGAAGTATAGAACGACGTTTTCAAAGGGATGGAGAAACGCGGGTAAAATAGGCGCTGATGTTGGTTAGGGATTTATTTTGTAATTCAAGCCTAAACCGGCCGCTGCCGTGATAAGCCTTTTGTCGGCCGTCCATAATTCTGCCTGGTCTAATTGGGCGGATGCCAGAAGGTGTATGTCGACAAAACCTATCCCTCGGCCATATAATTGATGTTGCTCAATAAAATATAGATATTCGCTGAATTCAACGTGAGGGGCCAGCGGTAAAGCCTG
>JAHECJ010000038.1 GCA_024641805.1 Desulfococcus sp. | reverse complement strand
CAGGGTGTATTAGCGGTTATTGCCATCGTTGTTTTTGTCTATTTTCTGAAGCACATTCGTAACTGGTTTTCAAAAGACGGATTCGATGATTAATTTCTAATCCACTCGTTGTTTGACCATGGTTTTTAAAAAATTACGGTGATGATAATCAATAAGATGTTTGCATAGATAATTTGGGCAGCTTCATGGCAGTTTTTTCCCCTGACCATGAAAGGTCTTCTTTTGGTGTTCTTACCGATTCAGGTATTTAATCAATTCTTTAAGGAATCTTCCATTGTGAAATATTTACCGGATATCCGATGGCAGCAAGCATGCAAAGCGTTTTAGCCATATCGGTAATGCCGGAAAGCCGACCGGATGATGCATCAACCGATATGGCAAAGATCGGCTGATCTTTTAATATCGCCCTTATCAGCCCTGTCAATGCGGTTCTGGGTCCTACTTCAATAAATATTCTGATACCGTCCTGATACATGTTTTGAATTTCATCAATGAAGTTGACCGGATTCATGAGGTGGTTGCCGAGAATTTTTTTGGCATCTTCCGGAGCCTCGGGATAGGAGACGGCGGTGGTGTTGGAATACACCGGTATCCGGGAAGGAATAAATTCTGAGGACGCAATTATTTTCTGAAACGGTTCGGCGGCTTCCTGAACCATCCGGCTGTGAAAAGCTGCGGAAACCGGCAGTATGGTGGCCCGGATCTTATTCTCCCGGCAAATGGACTTCATTTTAAGAATTGCATCCGTGGGGCCGGACAGTACCCCTTGAGACGGACTGTTCCGATTGGCAAGGACAACATCGATTCGGGTTGACCGGATTAAATCATCAATTTGATCCATAGCGGCCTGTACGGCAAGCATGCCGCCTTTATCGCCTGTTCCTCCGGCTTCGGACATGTATTTACCCCGGGCAACCGACAAGGAAAAAAAGGTTTTTTCATCCAGCCGGCCGGCAGAGAACAGTGCAGTGAGTTCACCGTAGCTGTGTCCGCAGGTGCTTTCGGGATGGATGCCGAACCGGTGAAGTACGTTGAGAATGGCAACGCTGATGGCGCCGATTGATGGCTGTGCGATATCAGTGGATCGGAGCGATTCTTCCGCCGCGGTCTTTTCATTGTCTGCGCCGGTCAATTCCGGATAAATGAAATCAGTCAGGTTTCCGGACCTTTTAAATGCCTCATTCGCACTGGCAAGTGATTCCCGGGCCTCGGGAAAAAAATTCACCAGATCGCGACCCATAAACGTATATTGGCTGCCCTGGCCAGGAAAAACATATGCGAGTTTCCCCGGCCACTCAATCTCGCCAAAAAACACATTTTTGGAATTCCAGCAGGCCTCAGTATGATTTTCCAGTTCTTCAGTTGCGTTACGGATGATATCAATCGGATTTTCTGATTTTTCAACGATCAATAATAACCGGCATGCATGTTGATCCGAAAAAGACCGATGGCTTTTTGTTGAAATTGTTTGGAAGTGGCTGGTATCTGAAGCATTACTAAATTCATCCTGCAATTCCAGGAGACGATGTTGAATCGCCGGCCGATTTTGGGCAGACAAAGCAATAATTTCAGGAAATGATTCCAGGTCCGGATGAAAAATCTTTTCATCATAATTCAATGTTGTGCTATTTGACATAATATTAACCTGTTAATAGAAATTTATATTGTAAAACATGAGATATGCAATGTTGGTTTTTTAATCAGCGGCATTCAAAAATTGGGTTATTTCCGTCAGCGGCAAGGGGGTATATCTACCGATATGGGGCGGCAATGAAATCCCGCCCTGAACCAGGCAGTGACGGCGCATGGCAACGCATGCGCCAAACAGCAGATTCATGGAAACCGTTTCAAACTGCCGATTATCCGGATTTTCAAGAAAGGATCCCTTCGCCCATTCATTAAAGGCCCCCATGGAAGGTCCGCACCATATCTGATAATCTTTTTTACGGGCGGGTTCATCATTAATCGCCCAGCGGGATGATTTTCCGAGATATGATCTGAAAAGAAGCGACATTCTGCGTTTTGGATCCTTTTCCGACAGTTTGAGCTGCACCGGATCATATGTTTGAAAAAATTCCCTTGTCATTTTCCATTCAGCTTCAAGTGAATTTTGAAAAATTTTATCTTCAATTTCATTTTTCACATCATCCGGAATCTCCTCGATGCTGCCGCAGCTGCTGTATATTTCATAAAGCCGGGCTGCGCGCTGGGGAAATAAGGTACCGCGTTTTAACACCTGGACTTTTATTCCTCTTTCAAACATGTTGGCCGACGGAGCCATCACCACATCGGTCTGCAATGCATTTGAAAGCATTTGCTTCACCGAAGCAGAGGTCCCGGATTCTTTGCATGATTGATTAATAGACCCGGTGAGCACATAATCTGCACCCATTGCAAAGGCCGCGGAAACCGCCTTGGGCGTGGCGATTCCACCGCCCAGGCCAATACAGGGCAGGATGGAATACTTGAAAAATTGATGCAGATCGTCCCTCAGGTCAATCATGGACGGAAGCAGTGATATGGCTGCCCGATTGTCTGTATGGCCGCCGGAGTCGGCTTCAGCGGTAAGGTCTTCCGCAACGGGAATATGCCCTGACAAAGACGCTTCCTGTTGGGAAATCATTTTTTGTTCAACCAGCTGGCGAACTATTTTTTCAGGTGGCGGTGATAAAAATTGCCTTGCAATTTCGAGACGGGAAGTCTTGGCAATAATTTTATTCGGACAGATAACCGTACCGGATGAATCCCTGTAAATCCCTTTAATCCGGAAATAGACCAAAGGAAGGGTCAATTTAAGATAGCCGGCCGCGCTGATCAGCTGGATGCCGTGATTTAAATACAGGTTGACAATAGCCAGTTCTTGTTCAGGAGCACCGGAATAGACAAGATTGACGCCATAGGGGATATTCGCGGCTTCTGATTTTAATCGCAAAATCGCCTTTTCCAGATCATCCAGGCAAAGCCCGGCAGATCCGAAAAAACCGATCATTCCGGCATTGCCGGCGGCCTTGACCAATTCGACGGATGATATTCCATGGGCCATGGCCCCGGCAACATAAGGATATTTGACATGATAACGTTTTTTAAACTCTGAATTGCCCATGTCGCACGGATGAAGGGCCGGTGCATAAGATATCAGCGGATAATGACCGGAATCCAAGATAAATGATTCTCCGATAACAGCTCTGCCATCCTGGCACACCCCCGGCAATCCGTTCACGTCAACGATAAACACCGGTTTTAAAAGATTGAAAATGGCATCGTGAATTGCCTGTATTCCGGTTTCCGGTTGATTACGGGAAGAGGTGAGATACCCGTTTAATGGTGTATGCAAAATGAAGTGCTCCTTGACCTTGAAATTTTCAATGTGATCAACCAACGAAACTGTATTAAAAAAATCGTAATTTCCTTTTAACAGATAAACAGATGGCTATCAATGTTGGATGCACATAAACCGAATTTTCCTGCTCGCGAATTTATGAATCCATGGACGGGTCAATAAAATCTCTGATTATTTCAAAATATGTTTTCCCGGCAAACATCAGCAGCGAGTTATGATCCGCATTCTTTACAATATGCAGCTCTTTTCGAATGGCAGGGGAGGTTTCAAATAACTCCTGCCCGTGATGCAGAGGAATAATCTGGTCATACTCACCGTGAATGATTAATGTGGGGCCGAAATACCGTGTGAGGGCGGCAGTATTTGAAAATACTTCCGAATCCTTGATGTTTAACCCCGCCGTGTTGATTCCAAGCCGTTGAAGCAGCGGAAGCGTCTGAGCAAACCCGCTTTCAATAATCAGCCCGTTGACACTGTCCGGATATTCGGCGGCCAGCGCAATAGCCGGCGCGCTTCCAAGTGATCGTCCCATCACCCATAACGGACCTTTTCGCTGATTTTGAGCCTTCCAGATGGAAAAATGATCGATCACGTGACGGGCATCAATGAACATGGCGGCGACGCCGGGGGTACCGCTGCTCCTGCCGTATCCACGATAATCAGCGACCAGAAAATTCAACCCGAAATTCGTATAGACGGAGCCGATATCATCATAATCTTCCGCAATCTCCCCATTGCCATGAAAAAACAGGATATGGGGCATATCCGGTTCCGTTAAATAGAGTCTTGTCCCGATACGGATGCCGTTTTCTGTCAGGATATCCAGATTTTCAGCAAAACCCGGAGATGTTCGACCAGATTCTTTGCGGGGATAAAATAAAATGCGTGTCACTTCCGGCTGGTCCAGGACAGAGAGATCGGTTTCGATAGGCATATTTCACCTCACTTGCAATGATCGTGTTCAAGCTTGTTAATTGATAAAAAAGCTTGAAATTTAAAGATACTTCCGATAGACACAGGTCTAAGATATATCATACCATTTCTTGATTCGTATGACCACCATATTACAAACCGAGGTGTCCGGATATGCAGAAAAAAAATACCCCGATCATCAGTTCTGAAAAAGGGTTTACCTTAATCGAATTGATGGTTGTTATCGTAATACTGAGCATACTGGCGGTCTGGATTGCGCCCAAAATTATGGGGCGTCCTGATCAGGCTAAACAAGTCAAAGCCAAAGTCGACATACAGGGGTTGGAAACCGCTTTGAAATTATACAAACTGGATAACGGCATGTACCCCGCAACAGAACAGGGGCTTGACGCCCTTGCAGTTAAGCCGGAATCCGGGAAAATTCCCAAAAACTGGCGGTCCGGTGGATATGTTGAAAAAGGCAAAATCGCAAAAGATCCCTGGGGCAACGATTACGTTTATCTCTGTCCGGGTGTTCACGGAGACTTTGATATTACATCCTATGGCGCTGATGGAGAACCTGGCGGCGAGGAGTATGACCAGGATATTAATAACTGGGAAATCGAATAACTCATTATTTAAGAGATTAAAAACACTGTTAAATTATTTTGACACTATTTTTGAATTGTTTCAAAAAAAATAAATACGCAGACAACCAAGCATTTACGTTAATCGAGCTTATTGTTGTCATTTCTTTGATCAGTATTTTACTTACCTTTGCAGTTCCGCGACTGGACGTCTCATTCCTTTCGGATAATAAACGTAACATCTCGAGTTGGATTCTCTTAACTGTCCAATCATTAAAGGAAAATGCCGTAAAAGATCAGACCCTTTGCACCCTCCATATCGATTTTGATAATAATCAGTTGTGGACATCCGCCGGACCGGTAACGGATGAGACGCCCAAAGAAAATGAATACAGCCTTCCATCCGGATACCGTATGATGGATGTCGAATTTCCCGATGCGAATAAAATCAATAAAGGAATCGCCGAGATTCAGTTTTATAAAAAAGGCTATTCAGACAAGTCCCTGATACATATTGAAGATAATGATGATGTTCAATATTCATTTCTTATTGAACCGTTTCTCCCCCACGTTAAAATCATTGAAAAATACGTTGAATTTTAAGATCCTCCCTAAAATTCCAGTCGGATTCGGCAAGGGATTTACGTTGCTTGAAGTCATGGTTTCTGTCGCAATTATCGCCATTGTTCTTGTCAGCATTCTAAAGCTGCAGGGACAGTCCATTGTGATGAATGAGACGATTCGATTTTACAGCGTCGCACCCCTTCTGGCGGATTCCAAGATGTCTGAAATTTGTCTGAAACCAAGTGATTTTGAGCTGTCTTCATCCGGAGATTTTGGAGATGAATACCCGGGTTACTCATGGAATGTCAATATAGAGGAAATGAAAATCGATGTTGTTGATAGCCCGGAACTGACCCTCAAAAAGGTCGATATTGTTGTCAGCCTTAATAATGGTGAATTGAATTTTTCGGTCCGTCGTTTTTTGGATGCGGACTCCGGAGCCAATGATGGATAGAAATTCAGGTCCTAATGCCGTGATTATCCGAGCATGGAAAATAACAGGATTCACGCTTCTGGAAATTCTGATTGCTGTGTTTATTTTCGCTGTGGTGATGTCAACCATTTTCGGAACGTTTAATGGGGTAATTTCACGAACAGATGCCATTAAAAACGGCATGGGCGGTTATGAAATGGCAAGAACCTGTTTCGATCGCATGATATCCGATTTAACCACTATATACCTTGACCAGAAGCCGCTGTATCATCCACCGGATATCGATGATCCGCCGGATCCTTATCGGCTGGTCGGGACCGAGTCATACGCCGGCAGTAAAAATTTTTCAAAACTGCGGTTTGCGTCCACCGATCATCTTTCCATGAATGGAAAGGATGAAAAAGGGATTGCTGAAATTGTGTATTATATAAAGGAAGAGGGCTATCCCGAGTCCGAATTTGTTTTAAAAAGATCGGATACTGCGTATCCTTATGATAAAAATTATGAATTTGAAGAAAAAGACAGCGATCCGGTGCTATGTGAAAATATAGAGGAATTTTCCATCAAATATTTTGATCAGGACGGAAATGAAACTGAAAAATGGGATTCCGACTCTGATTTTTTAAAATATGGATCCCCAAAAGCCGTTAAAATTAAATTAAAACTCATAAACAATGAAAATTCATATGAGTTTGAAACGAAAATCGTACTTCCGATTTTCAGGGAAAAATTTGAATAGATTAAATGACAAAACAACCCTATCAAAATAATAAGGGCGTTGTCCTGATTATCACTCTGTCGATAATTGCGCTGCTTGTCACCGTCACTTTTGAACTCAACCGGCAGCTCCAGGCATCTCTGGTCAATACCGCTATCAGCAGGGACCGGCAGATTTTATTCCACATGATTTCATCCGGAGTTGAAATTGCCGAAGCAATTCTGATCAAGGACAAAAATAATTCAGAAATTGATTCCGCGCAGGAAGACTGGGCGAATCCGGACAAAATACAGGCCTATCTTTCACAAATTCCGTTTGATGACGGAAGCATCGGACTGGATATCACTGATGAAATGGGAAGAATTCAGGTCAACGCTCTCGTTAAATTCCCTGAAGGAAAAGAATTTAATCCGCCACAGAGGGATTTGTGGTTACGATTTATGGTTTTATTGTTGGCCCAGAAAGAAAATATGGACGATAAAGGTTCATTGTTCGACGAGATTGTCGAACCGAGCGCGATCATAAACCCGATCAAAGACTGGCTGGATTCAGATGACAATGACGCGATTACCGGTTTAAATGGCGCTGAAAAGGAATACTATCAGGATCTGGACCCTCCATACACGCCCCGAAACGGTCCGATCCGGAGTATTGATGAACTGGTCAGGATCAAGGGGATTACCCCCGAACTTTTTTATTCAGCGGATGCACAAGTGATGGGGATTTCAAACTATATCACCGTATACGGCGTTTCCGCTTTAAAAGACAAATTTACCTATACTGGAAAAATTAATATCAATACAGCGGATATGCCCGTTATTGCGGCTTTATTGCCGGTGGGCCAGGAATTTCTTGCGCCGGAAATTTTTAATTACCGGGTTGAATCCGCCAACGGGCAATTCGTTTATGATCTTACAAGCCCGACCTGGTACAAGGATGTTCCCGGATGCAGTGATCTGGACATAGATTCGGAACTGATCACCACGCAAAGTGATATTTTTCGCATTGAATGTACTGCCAAGGTGCGTGAAATCAGTAACTCGGCAACGGTGATCGTTCAAAGGGAAAAAAATAAAGAATCCGGTAAATGGTATTGTAAGGTATTGAACTGGACAGATGAATAAGGTATGGTATCTAAATATCTGATTGATAATGGGCAATGCGGGTATTATTCTCCTTTACTTTAACTTGCAGACGATCTATGAATTTCCGGTAACAAACTATTAGAACAGTATTATTTTATATATTATGAGCAGAAAAATTTTTTCAATTGATATCCGGGATAAAGGCGTTTCCGCATTGCTGATCGAAAACAGCTTAAAGGGAAACCAGATAGAGGCTCAGCTCTTTGTCCCGTATATGGATACAAGCGACGAACCGGAAAAGGTTAAAGCCGATAGAATTTCCGAATCATTAGATAAAATTCTTAAAGAGATTCATGTCACCGGCGCGGAATTTATAGTATCCATTTCATCGGAATGCATATCATACCGAAGTCTTCAGGTTCCTTTTAAAGATCGGAAAAAAATCCGTCAGGTTCTGCCCTTTGAGTTGGAACCGACACTACCTTATCCTGTAGATGAAGTAACCATAGATTTCGAAACAATTCACGCGGCTGAAAAAACGGAAATTCTTGTCGGCTTGATTAAAAGCAGTGAAATTAATGAAATCCTGGATATACTTAAAAAATTTAATATTGAGCCGTACATTGTCGCGCCGGCCGGTTTCGCATCTGTTCTTTGTCTGTCAAAGTTTTCTGAAACAGATCATGATTTTATTTTTGTCGATATGGATGAAAAATACACCACGATTTTTGCCGTGGTCTCCGGCCGTGTATACATTGCCAGGTCTTTTTTTTCAGCCATCACAGACCCCCGAATAAAGGCCCAAAAATTATCTGATAATATCCTGCAGGTCATTGCGGGATTCGAATCCTTATTTGCAATAGATTTTGGCCCTTCAAAAATCCTGTTGTCCGGAACCGGAATCGACGATGACGATTTTAACCGGGAGATCAGCGAATTTCTTGGGATTCCGGTCTCGTCAGTGGATATCTTCAAAGATGTGGATTTAAAAATCAACATTTCCAGCGAACTTCAATTTGATGCCGCCAGCATGAATAATGCCCTGAGCCTTGCTGCGGTTGAAATAATGGGGATTCGGACAATTAATTTCTACGGTGAGCGTTCCATTGTCAAAAAATACTGGGAAGAGTACAAAAACGACTTTATCAAAACGGGACTCATTGCCGCATTTGTGTTTGTTCTGGCCATGTTTAATGTTCTGTTTGAAGCCCATTTTCTTCAGGGGGAAGTCAATCAGATAGACCGGCAAATTGCATTTATTTATCAATCCACCTTTCCAGAGGTAAAGGAAATTACTGACCCCCTGAAGCAGATGAAAGACGCTGTCAAGCAGGAACGCGAAAAAAATATGTTTACCGGGGAAATCGATACGGAAGCATTAAACATTGACATCATCAATGAAATCAGCTCCCGAATTCCTGCTGATCAGGATGTGGAAATAAGCAGCTTTGTCCGCGGTGACAACAGTCTGCTGATTTCCGGTGATACCGACTCCTTTAATAATGTGGATGATATTAAAAGCAGGCTGGAACGCGCCGAGATCTTCAAAAGCATTACCATCAGCTCGGCGAACTTAGAAAAATCTTCAAACCGAATTCAGTTTAAACTGAAAGTCGATCTTTAAAAATTGGGAAAGAGTGTTTCGTAAATGAATTTGAATTTAAATTTAAATAAGCGGGAGAAATTAGCCGTTACCTTTGCGGGCGTGTTTTTGTCGTTTTTTATCATCATTCAGTTTATTATAGTGCCGGTATTTGAAAAACGGACAGAGCTCAGACAGCAGCTTTCCAGCAAGAAAGCAAATCTGCTCGATATGAAAATTCTGAAATCTGACTATCTTGACATGACGGAAAAACTTGAATCCTCGCGTCAGGGGCTGAATAAACGGCCGGCCAACTTCACGCTCTTTTCCTTTTTAGACAAACTGGCAGGGGATACCAATCTCAAAGACCATATTGCCTATATGAAACCGTCCACCAGCGTTAAAGAAGATTCGGGTTTAAAAATTTCCCGTGTTGAACTAAAGTTGCAGGAAGTGACGATGAAGGATTTGACATCTTATCTGTTCAAGGTGGAAACTTCGGAAAACATGGTGATTGTCAAACGACTGTCGATCACAAAAACCGGGAAGGACACCGGGCTGGTCAGCGCCGTGCTTCAGGTTGAAACATTTGAGTCTTAATTGTGCGAACCACGGAACCGGACCATTAATATAATTCACCCTATGGTTATTGCGGGATAAAGCATATATGAAAAAGAAGATTGCCTATACCGGATATATTCTCATTGCTACGGTATTTTTTCTTTATTACCTGTTTCCCGGTGAAGCTGTTACGGCGTATATCAATTACCAGATCAACCACGTTTCCCCGGGGATTAGTTTAACCATTAAAGAAATAAAACCGAGTTTTCCGCCGGGAATGAAATTGTTTAA
>JAHECJ010000557.1 GCA_024641805.1 Desulfococcus sp. | reverse complement strand
CAGATAATCGCCATATAACCCATTGAGTATGGCCTCGGACAGATCCACCATCTGGGTTCGGCGCGATACGCCATTCGAATTCCGGCATGGGGCAAGGGATGCATCCATGTGTCCCTGTGGTAAGTTGTCGGGCTGCGACTGGTCCGGGCAGACCATGCCGTTCGTCACCAGATCAGTGCCGGCATCGAGCAACCGGTGAACCCCGCGGTTCACGATGCGGATCATTTCATAAACCCCGGCGGCTGTCGCAACATGGGCTGTTTTAACTGCCTGGCTCAATGTCGCGAGCGGCTCGACAAATGTTAACGGCCGTACGGATTTTTCCGCGACCAGAACGTGCATCCGTTCAACCAGGTTCGTGGTTTCTTCCACGGCGTCGTGCACCAGGTCTTTTGCGCCTTTAAGGCGCTTGATATGATCATTCATTTCAAAATCCGATCCACGTGGTGATTTGATCCACCGGTTCCCGCTCGCTCCTTACCTGATTGGCGGGAAAATTTTCATCCGGATAACCCAATGCAATGGCAATCATCAGACGCTTGGTATCCGGAATTCCCGCCAGTTCCCGGGCTACTTCCGGATACAGAACGCCCTGGTCCTCGATACAGGTTCCCAGATCAAACTCCAGTGCGGCCAGGCAGATATTGTTCACTACCGCGCCAATGTCAAACAATGGCCCGGATTCGCTCAAGGATTTGTCGGTTACCGCGATAATGACCACCGGCGCGTCAAAAAACCGGAATCCCCTTTCCAGCCACCAGGCCCTTTTTTCCTTGTCTTCCCGGGCAATATCCATGAGTTTGAAAAGCTGTTTCGCCAGATCCACCTGGCGGTCTCGGTAAATGCTTTTTTGGGGCCAGCCCACCACCAGGTGGTCCGGCTGCATGGGAGCGCCCGTGTTCAGTTTTTCAACAATCTGTTTCCGCATGGCATCCAACACCTCGCCGGTAATGACAAAAAACTCCCACGGCTGGGTGTTCATGGCCGATGGTGAGCGGACCGCTGCTTCAAGAATTTTTTTGATGGTCTCTTGTCCCACGGGATCCGGTCTAAATCCCCTGATGCTTTTCCGGGCATTCATTGCTTCTATGATGTTCATATTCTCTCCTTTACCTGTTTGCAGGGCAGGGCTGTTTAATGATTTATCCGCCCCATTTCTCCATGAGTTTCTGAAACGTAATTTCCCCGGATCGAAGGGCTCCTTCGTAGCCGCCGCCGGGTTCTCCCCAGGAACCGGCAAGATACAGACCGTCAATCGGTGTTTCATTGCTGATCCGGTTCATGAATGCATTATTCATGGATTGTTCAAATCCGTATATGGCGCCCTCGGTATTGCCGGTATATTGCCAGTTGGTCAGGGGGGTGGCTGCTTCCTTGACCTCAATCATGGATGACAGACCGGGGATTAGGCTTTCTTCGGCCCGGCGGATCAAAATTTCCGTCCATTGGTTTTTTTGCGTGTAATAAGATTGTTTCCGATTGTCTCGATAGTCGGATTCAAATGTCCGCCAGGGCTCATAACCGCATAAGAACAGCAGCATCAGCGTTGAGGTGCCGGGCATGGAATAGCCGTTAAACGCCTTGTCGTAAACGGCGACGGCAAACGGACCGTTTTCGATGTCGCCGTCAATGCATGACCGGTAGTCGGCTTCAACCCCCTGCCTGCCGGTCACATGGGTTCCATAACAGGATATTTTATCCGAGATATCGCGGTTCAGACCGAGCCAGACAATAAAACTGGAAATACTGGGGCGATAACGCTTTAATTGAGCAAGGTACTCCGCGGGAACGGTATTTTCGGGCAGCATTTTTTCAAGCGTTGTCAGGGCGCTGGCATTGCTGACCACTGCTTTTGCAGCAAGGCTCGTCCCGTCGGACATTTCAATTCCAGTGACCGCGTTGTCCTTAACGTTGATTTTTGTCACGGTTTTATTGTAAAAAATTTTCCCGCCGGATTTTTCGATCTCTTCGACCATGGCATTGCTTAAATCCTGGGAGCGCTGTTTAATATAGCAGGAGCCGTTTTTCAGGTACCCGCCGGTGGCCACCGAATAATAAAAGGCGGAAAGCTGTGAGGGCGGCAGGCCGTAATATCCCCAAAGTCCGGCCAAAGCATCCTTGAGTTCCTGGTTTTTCAGATGATCATCGAGCATGTCCGCAAGGGTTTGGTTCCGGACACCCCACATTTTTCGGTATTGAAGCGGGAAAAAGAGCTTGAAGAATTTGCCTTTTTCCTGATGCAGCCGGTCGACCTCATCGCTGATGCCGATCATTTCGTTTACAAATGACCGGATGCCGTCGGCTTCTCCCGGAAATTGTTCAGCGAGCAATTGAATATAAAGGTCCGGATTTCGCTGGGGCACATTGATTTCCAGGGAAGGGGTTTTCAGGCAATACACATCCGGCAGTTCGGCAAATTCCAGACGGTCGTAGACCCCGATATTTTTTAAGATCCGTTCCACGGAATTATTTTTAACCGTTGTGCCGTGAAGGGATACTTCAAACGTGAATTTCCCGGCGGCGCGGTCAAATGACGTGGCATAACCGCCGGGCACATAATGCTGTTCGACAACAGTAACGGGAATTCCCTGACGGGCAAGGTATGCCCCGCAACACAACCCGCCCAGACCCGCCCCGATGATGACCGTCGGATAATCTGTTTTGGGCCCTATTCTATCTGCCATGGCGTTGACATGTTTCCAGTCCAGGGCAATGGTGGCGGCCGTCAT
>JAHECJ010000556.1 GCA_024641805.1 Desulfococcus sp. | reverse complement strand
ATTATAAGTGCGATTAATTTAGATTTTCGATTTTCAAAATATCGCTTCATTTTTAGTCTTTTCTGACAAAATAAGTTGTTTATTGTTTTAGCTCAAACCCAAACGAATGTCTGTCAGGATTACCTGATTTTTTTGTAAGCATTCCCTTACACCACCCAAGGATTGTTGCATGGTGGCAAAACCGACAGTATTCCAAAATTTTTCAGGAGTGCAGACTATCGATAAGGCTCATCAATATTCTTCATTGTTGCGGACACACAATATATTGGAGCCCGGTATCTTTTTTAACCACCTAACCGGGGCGGGATAAAACCAACCCCGGTTTCTTTTTCCCATTAATGAAATATGTTTTCAATCCATCGCATCGCCTCGCAATCGCTGACTTTCCCCAAATATCGCTGAGTGGTTGACAGATTGGCATGTCTGAGAATGATTTTACTGACAATTTCAATCGGGGCTCCAGATCTGCTGGCAAAAGTCGCTGCATGTCGTCTGAGATCATGCGGGCGGATTTCAACTCCGATTTTTCTGCCTGCTTTTTTAACAATTTGCCTTGCTCCAGTATAACCTAATGGGAAAATCCTTTCATCAGGAGAAATATTTTTTGAACGGATATATTCTTTGAGCCTGTCTGCCACCTTTTTGGGGATGAAAACAATTTCATTTTGACGCCCGCTTTTAGGATTTAAGAGAAAGAGTTTGCAATCTTCAACATCGATAGCCCTGAGTTTCAACACTTCACCGATCCGCATGCCACCTCTGGCCATTAATTCAAGCATCAAGCGGTTTCTCGGGTTTTCCGTTTTGAATATAATTTCATCAACGACTTCTTTTTCAAAAATGGTCCATTGCCGTCCTCTCGAATGGCGGAATGTCTTTTTCAAAATTTTTGAGTCACAAGGATTAACAAATGACGAATCGAAGTTGTTTTTGATAAAGTTGAAAAGGGTTTTAAGAAGGATGTATTTGAATCGTTTGGTGGTTTGTTTCTGACCTTCAGTGCTTTGGATTAGAAATACCAGAATTTGGTCTGGTGTGATTGATTGAATATCTTGATCACCAAACCGGGAATTAAACCTGTCAAGAAATAGTCGATAGTTCTTGACCGTATTTTTTCCCCGAGTTTATTTTCTGGTAGTTCATGAAATGCGTGATTGTCTCTGAAATATTCATAATGGTACCTCCATACGTTAAATGTGGAAAGATAATGACCGGTATTTTTTAACGGTCAGCGGTTAAAAGCTTTATTTCAGATATAAATCAACAAAATCCCGCGGTTTGTAAACAGCGATTTCCTGATAGCCGCTAATTTTTAATAAATGTTTATCACCACTTACAATTAATTTGGCTCTGCTCGCAATGGCACATTCAATAAATTTATTGTCATCAGGGTCTTCACACTCGAACACTTCAATATCTTCAGTGTCAATAATTTCTCCATGAATGGCAATCAGATCAATGATTGCAGATATGCCAATTTCAGGATACTTTTCCGCTAAAGCTTCGGCAACACGCTGATACTCCTCTATAATTTCTTTGGAAAGAACAATTTTAATTTTTGATGATTTCCACGCCTCAAGGATTTGGGCAGGCGGTCCATGGAAAAAGATTCCTGATATAAACACATTTGTATCGAGGACAATTTTCACTTTTTGCCTCGAACTTTTAATATGGCATCCTTAATATCCGAATTTTTTATTCCGGCTTTCTTGGCTTTTTTTCTGACTTTAGCAATTAAATCGTCAAATTCATCTATAGACGGTGGGGTTATGTTTTTCAAAATGACAACATCCCTTTCGCCAAGCACGACGAATTGAGCGCCTTCCTTCAGATTAAGCTGTTTTCGTATGTTTTCAGGAATAACGACCTGACCTTTGGACGACATTTTTGTAGTTGATACGTTAGCCATAATAAAACCTCCATTAAGATTCTTATCTTACTGGTAAGATTTTAAGAAAAATTTTTACAAAATGCAAGCCAGATAATATTTATTGGTAAATGTATGGAAGTGGCACAATTGCAGAAATTTTCAGCAGTGAACATTATCGATAACTTTACGTAACGGTCTTTGTTTTTCGGGTATACAATATATTGATTGAGATTTTTTTGCCGGAAATTTGAGGGGATTAATTTAACTGTTAAAATCTATCAAACTCCAAAAATCCACAGATACCCCCTGCTTCATAAAGTACCTGTTAAAATTTGACATACAAGCTGATTTCTGAGATACATTGAGTCATGAAAAGCAACTCCTTATTTCTATTTCTTAATGTGTTCAGTATCTGTGTTTGCCGATGAAATAACGGATACGGTTAACGTAGGCTTAGAATATTACAAGAATAACGATTACGCCAGACGGCATCCAGCTTGAATTACGCCGCACAACTGATTCAACAGAAGAAAAGAGAAAGCCTGGCCAAGTTTTTGCCAGAGCCGTTAACTGTGCCAAACTGTCGGTGATGCCTTAAGAGTTATGTTCATAGTTGCATTGACATCCGATTACCCATATCGAGGTTAACATTTCATTGGAATCATCGGCTTAAACGCATGTTTTTAAACAACGCCAAGATACCAAAAGCGATGATGCTGATCTCTGCCCTGTCATTATTTCTCGGAACAGGATTGAGGGTTTGACCAAGGGAGACAGGTGTTCTGGCATGATGAGGTGCACACGGCACTTAGAATTTTCGGATTCAGCACACAAGAACTGGAAAACACTTTATTTGACGGC
>JAHECJ010000555.1 GCA_024641805.1 Desulfococcus sp. | reverse complement strand
ACACCGGACAATGCGTCAAACTGGGAAAGCGCTTTCTGGAGCTGCGGTATGGTCATCGACAACCGGGTCATGTTTACCAGTGACACGAGATTTGACCTGGATTTATTTACAAGTTACTGTCCGCTGTTTGATCTGGAAATGATCTTTCACGACTGTCAGTTTTTTATCGGCGGGGTGCATGCCGGTATCGAGGAATTAAATACCCTTCCGGCTGAGATAAAAAAGAAACTCATTCTCACCCACTATGGGGACAACTGGGAAGACTATGCACAAACCGTTGAAGACTATGGATTTTACGGTCTTGCCAAACAATGGCATTATTATAATTTTGTTTAGCCCGGAATGAGTACTTAGCAAGACCCGCTCTTTGTTGCCGCCTGAATGTTCAGGGAACGGGCCACGCAAGTCTGTCCCGGGATATGCAAAAATTACAATAAAAATTGCTGCAGATTCTTTGACGCGCCCTTCTTTTTTTACTCCGACTTTACATTTTGCTTCCTTCTTGCAATATTTTATATGCGATGTATTTTACGCGTCATTTTAATTGATTCTGTCGTATTTTTTTCAACCAAACAGGCGGATCCGTTTCATGGGATATGATAATTAATTAGTGGCTTTATCGAGGTCTTGGATGTCCAAAAAAAAAACGCCTCCCCCGAAAATAATTAAACGATTCGATATTCTGTCTCAGCCGGATGAAACCACCTGCGGCCCGACCTGCCTTCACGCGGTTTACAAGTATTATCGAGACATTATGCCGCTGGAACAGGTGATCGAAGAAGTCCCGAGCCTGGAAAACGGTGGCGGAACCCTTGCCATGTATCTGGGGACGCATGCTCTCCAGCGCGGGTATCAGGCCACGATCTACACCTATAATCTCAATATATTTGATCCCACCTGGTTCAAGCTGACCCCCGAACAATTGAAAGCCAAACTCAATGACCAGCTGGCGTTTAAAAAAAAGACAAAACTCAGACTGGCCTCCCGCTCCTTAATTGAATTTCTGGATAATGGCGGACAAATCAAATTCAGGGATCTGACCTCCTCGCTGATCCGGCATTATCTGAACCGGAATATCCCGATCCTGACCGGCCTGAGCGCGACCTACCTGTACCAGAGCGCCAGGGAGTATGGCATCAACTGCGATTATGACGATCTCCGGGGAGAACCGAGCGGGCATTTTGTGATATTATACGGATATGACCGGAAAAACTACACGGTCCGGGTGGCGGACCCCCTGACCCCGAACCCCAATGCGCCCGGAAACAAATATGAAGTGAGCATGCCCCGCCTTATCTGCTCCATCCTGCTGGGAGTGCTCACCTATGATGCCAAACTTTTGATTATTGAACCCCCTCAAAGGAAAAAAAAGTCACAATCATGAACACCATTATTGTCCTCAACAATCCCAACGAATGGAAATTCAAAATTCCCGATGTTTCGGTGGTGTCGGCCTGGGAATATTTAACGGACCCGGCGTTCAGCAACCTCAAAGGCGTCCGCATTTTCAATCTCTGCCGCTCCTACCGCTACCAGAGCTACGGATATTATGTCTCCCTGCTGGCCGCGGCACGGGACCACAAACCAAAACCGTCGGTGACCACCATCAATGACATGAAAACCCCCTCGGTCATCCGGATTGTTTCCGATGAAATTGAATCGCTGATTCAGAAAAAACTTTCCCATATTCAGGGGGACTCATTTACGCTCAGCATTTATTTCGGGAAAAACGTGGCCAGACATTATGACCTGCTGTGCCGAAACCTTTACAACCTTTTTGAGGCCCCGTTTCTGAGGGCCAGCTTTATTAAAACCGACAATGCCTGGCATCTTCAAAATATCAGCCCAATTTCCCTCAGCGATGTTCCTGAAGAACACTTTGATTTTATTACTAAAACTGCCGAACAACTTTTCGCCAGCCGATGGGAATCCAAAACCAAACGGACGGCCACCCGCTATGATATGGCGATATTGTACAACCCGGACGACCCGTCATCTCCTTCAGACAAAAAGGCCATTGATTTGTTCGAACGCGCTGCCGAATCCGTAGGCATCAGCACGGAAATTATCGGAAAGGACGACTATAACCGGATTGCCGAGTTTGACGCCCTGTTTATCCGGGAAACAACGAGCGTCAACCACCACACCTATCGTTTTTCACGGCGCGCCGATGCAGAAGGCCTTGTGGTTATTGACGATCCGGTTTCCATTTTAAAGTGCACCAACAAGGTCTATTTAAATGAGTTGATGACCAAGCATAAAATCCCGGTTCCCAAAACCGTGGTCATTCATAAGGGAAATCTCCGTTCCGCCCCGGCGATTCTGGCCTATCCGATTATCTTAAAACAGCCGGACAGTTCTTCTTCCCAGGGGGTGGTCAAAGTGGATAACTTTGATGAATATAAAGCGGCGGCTGAAGCCCTTTTTGAAAAATCCGTAATGCTTATCGCCCAGACCAATATGCCCACCGACTTTGACTGGCGCGTAGGGATTTTTGACAAAAAACCGATTTATGTCTGCAAATATTTCATGGCGGATAAGCACTGGCAAATTATCAAGAGAGACTCCCGGACAGGAAAAACCATCGAAGGCCGATATGAGACGCTTTCCGTCGAAGATGCCCCAAAAAATGTAATAAGCATGGCATTGCGCGCCGCCAACCTGATCGGCGACGGCCTTTACGGTGTGGACATCAAGCAGGTGGGCACCCGGCTGTATATGATTGAAATCAATGACAACCCGAGCCTTGACGCA
>JAHECJ010000554.1 GCA_024641805.1 Desulfococcus sp. | reverse complement strand
ACACGGACCTGGCGTTTTTTAAGGACATCATTCCCTGCGGCCTGCCGGACGCAAGGGTCACGTCCCTTGCCGAGTTAACCGGGAGCCCCATCGGGATGGACAAAATGAGGCAAACCGTGGCAGCGAAGTTTATATCGGAATTTAAGACATGAAGCCCCATCTCCAAAACATTCTTTCTCCCCTCAAACCACAGTGGATCCGGGCACCGTTTCCGACCGGGAAGAATGTTGCATTCATCCGGGAACTGAAAAACCGAAAATCGCTCCACACGGTATGCGAATCAGCACTCTGTCCGAATCTCGGTACATGCTGGGACGCAGGCCAGGCAACGTTCATGATCATGGGCGACGGATGTACCCGGGATTGCGCTTTCTGCAATATCAATGGAAATCCGCAGTCTATTGACTCCAGTGAACCGAAACGTGTCGCGGAAGCCGTCAGGTCAATGGGGTTGAGACACACAGTGATCACTTCCGTCACCCGGGATGACCTGCCTGACGGCGGCGCGTCGCTTTTTGCCGATACCATAGCATCCATCCGGAAAATGTGTCCCGAAACATCCGTTGAAATCCTGATCCCTGATTTTAAAGGTAACCGGCAGGCCCTGGTTCGGGTCGTCAAAGCCCGGCCGGATATATTGGGTCATAACATTGAAACCGTCCCGCGGCTTTACCTAACGGTCAGGCCCGGGGCTGATTTTGAAAAATCCCTGAAACTTCTTGAAACAGTTAAAAACATTCATCCGTCGATGATTACGAAATCCGGTCTGATGGTGGGGCTGGGTGAAACCGAAGAAGAAGTTTCAGGCGCCTTTGAATTTTTGCGATCCGTTGATGTAGATATTCTGACCATCGGCCAGTATCTGCGGCCCGGTCCCGGACAATTGCCGGTGGCCCGATATTATCATCCGGATGAATTTATCTCGCTCCGGAAAAGAGCACTGGAAATGGGGTTTTCGTGGGTGGAGTCCGGCCCGCTGGTCCGAAGCTCTTTCCAGGCGGAAAAGCAGGCCTTGTTTGTTAAAAACCTTAAAAAGGGAAGATAAAGTGCAACCGGTCAGTTTCACGAATCATTTACAGGAAAGACTGAGCGGCACACTGCACCGGCCGGTATCAGCAAACGGTTTCGGTTTTGTTCTGGGACATTGTTTTACCTGTTCGCGGCATACGCGCATCCTGGTCGATTTAGGCAATGCACTGACGGATCTTGGCGTTTGCGTGCTGCGGTTTGATTTTTCCGGAAACGGGCAAAGCGAGGGCCGGTTTGAGGCGTCCACCTACAGTAAGCAGGTTGAAGAAATGACCGTTGCCGTGGATTTTATGAAACAAAACGGGTCGGATCATATCCTTATCGGCGGACATTCCATGGGGGGTATGGTGTCGCTTTTTACCGCCGCTCATAACGACGATATCCGCGGCGTGATCGCATTGTCAGTGAGCGCCGCTCCGCTTCATCCGGATCGCCTGCTGACGGACGCACAGAAAAATAAGCTTGACGGCAGCGGCAGCGTAATCTTTTCAAGCCGGGGCAGGGATCTTGTTCTGACGAAAGATTTTTTTAATGACGCCGCCGGATATGATGTCCGGGCAATGATGCTGCAGATCAAGTGCCCGGTCCTGTTGTTTTTGGGCACCCAAGACACGGTCATGGACCCGAAGTCGGCAAAATCAGTTTTCAAAAATGGAAATCCGGATTCAGAGGTATTTGAAGTGGACGGTGCGGACCATATGTTCAGTAATTCGGATCACCGCCGGGTTATCACGGCTTACGCGGCCCAATGGATTTCCAATCATTTTTTAGGAGGAAAATAATATGCCTTACACCGGCCCCTGGAGCGCGGAATACATTGACGCCCAGTACCGGCGCTGGAAGGAAAATCCGGATCAGATAGACGCTGACTGGCAGTTTTTCTTTTCCGGGTTTGAACTGGGCCTTTCCGGCGGTACTGCTCCCGAAGGCACCTGTGATGTGTCAATGGTCCGCAAGCAGTCCAAAGTCGAGGCGCTGATATACCGTTACCGGGATATCGGCCACTTTCTGGCCTGTCTGGATCCGCTGGCCGCCTGCCCCACGGATCATCCCCTGCTGAATCCTTCTGTATTCGACCTGGGGCCGGAAGACATGAACGTCTCATTTTACATGCCCGGGGTGTCCGATGACGTGCCGATGCCGTTGAAAAACATTCTGAGCCATTTGAAACAGACATACTGCTATTCCATTGGTGTGGAGTATATGCATCTCCAGGATCCCGAAGAACGTGAATGGCTTCGCAACCGCATGGAAAGCTCAAAAAACCAGCCGAATTTGCGTCCGGAAGAAAAGATCCGGATTCTCAACAAGCTTTCCCAGGCCAAAAGATTTGAGCAGTTTATTCATAAAAAATATCTGGGGCAGAAACGGTTTTCCCTGGAAGGCGCGGATGTGATCATTCCCATGCTCGACGCCCTGTTCCACCAGGCCGGAACACATGCGTGTCAAGAAATCTTCCTCGGCATGGCACATCGCGGCCGGTTAAATGTGCTGGTCAACATCCTCGGCAAAACCTATGAAGATATTTTCAGGGAGTTTGAAGACACCACCAATCCGGGAGCGGAAGCGGGTACCGGCGACGTGAAGTATCACAAAGGGCTGACGGCGCGCGTCAAACTTCAGGACGGCCGTGAGTTAACGGCGATCCTGGCCAACAACCCCAGCCACCTCGAAGCGGTCAATCCTGTTGTCGAAGGCATGGCCAGGGCGCGACTGGATATCCTTGAA
>JAHECJ010000553.1 GCA_024641805.1 Desulfococcus sp. | reverse complement strand
ATACATGGTGGTGGATGTCGTATTATATGCCAGTCCGGAAACCGGAAATGGTGCTGCCGGCACAGCGCCGACCGGAGTCAAGTTTCCGGTTGCCGGATTAACAATTACAAGAGTGGCTGATTGAGAGGAATTGCTAATAAATGTTCCATAAAGCATACTCCCCACAAACTCCAAACCGTTTAGGGCGCCGTAGGCATGATCCACGGATGAAATCAATCCTCCTGTGCAGGGATTGATTTTATCAAGATTCACAGAACCGTCTGAGCCCTCCATATAGATCACCCCGTTTAAAATATCTGTTTCAATCTCGGTACTTCCTGAGGTGCCAAATGCATAAAGAATAAGGGAGGCAGCACCGGTGGTATAATTAATTCGATATAGATCGCCATCCTGATTGGAGGCAATAAAGGCATTTGAACTCCCGGTAAAACATAAAATTAAAAAAACAGAAACAATTACGCATTGAATCAATCGATACATGTTTCGACTCCTTTCATATGGCATAATAGAAAATGATACATCTATCCCCCCCGGGGCAATTATTAGTATTTAATCTATATATAGACAACTGCTTGAAGTCAATCAAATAATCAATCAATCCATCAGCTTAATTATTAGAAACTATAACAGATGCTATCTGAAATATTAGATCCCGAAAAAACCCATTCATTCTTTGTTCATATGAGATACCATCCGCAACTTTAACCAAACCCATTCTTCCGCTAAAAATATAATTGACGTTACCCGATCATATGTTACATTATTTTCAAGTAAACATTGTTCCGGTTTCCAAACCGAATTTCGACCTGTTTTAACACGGAGATCGACCCCATGCCCACGAGTTACTGGCCGGACGAATATTTAGCAAAACGGCGCACCGCCGGCGAAGCCATGCGATTGATCCGATCCGGTCAGAGGGTATTCTTCGGCTCTTCCTGCGCCGAACCCCAGCATCTTGCCAATACCCTCATCCAGATAGCGGATCATTTTTCAGACCTTGAAATCGTCCGCCTCATGAGCCTGGCAAACTCCCCGATCACCAAACTGGCCAATGAAAATCCTCATGGCAATTTCAACATCCGGAATATCTATCACGGGTCTGCAGCGGCCAAACATCTTGCGCCCAGCAAGCCGTATATCACGCCGATTAACATATCCGCGGTGCCGGGGCTTTTTTTAAAACGCCAACTGCCCTTAAATGCCGCTTTTGTCCAGACATCTCCGCCGGATGACTTCGGATGGATGAGTCTCGGGATATCCGTGGATGTATGCCTGGCGGCCATCCAGTCGGCAGACCTGGTGATTGCACAGGTGAACCCGAAGATGCCGAGAGTGCTGGGCCAGAGCTTCATCCATGTCAATGATGTTGACGTGGTGGTTGAAAAAGAAGAGGAACTGCTGACCATTGACAGCCTTCCGGAGTTTGAAACCGCGCATAAAATTGCCAAAATGGTCGCCAATCTCATTGAAGACGGCTCCACCTATCAGCTCGGACTGGGGGCCACGCCCAAGGCGATCCTCCTGGCCCTGGCGGACAAAAATGACCTGGGCGTCCATACTCAGTTTATCATCGACGGGATCATGGACCTGGTCGCCATCGGGGTTATCACGAACAAATACAAGGGGATTCATAACGGCAAACTGGTGGCCAGCAATGCGGTGGGATCAAAAAACCTGTATGAATTTATCCACGACAATCCCTCCATTGAATTTTATCCGTCCGACTATGTCAATAACCCGGCGGTTATTGCCCAGCACAAGAGAATGGTTTCCGTCAACATGGTCATGGAGATGGATCTCACCGGCCAGGCAGCGGTGGATGCGCTGCCCCATAACTATTTTGCGGGGGTATCCAGCATGATCGATTTTATCAGGGGATCCGCCCTGTGCCCCAACGGCAAATCCATCCTGCTGATCCCCTCGACATCCATTGACGGAAATGAGAGCAGAATCGTCAGTTCGATCGATAACGGCGCCGTAGTCGTCCCCCGGGCAGATGTCTCCTATGTGGTCAGCGAATTCGGGGCGGTCAACCTTTTCGGAAAAAACCTGCAGGAACGGGCCACCGCCATGATCAGCCTGGCTCATCCGAAATTCCGGGATGAACTCTTTGCAAAGGCCAAGGAACTCGGACTCATGAGCCATGGCAGGAAACTGAGCGAATCCCTGAGAAGCGTTTATCCCGCCGGCCTTGAGGAAATAAGGAAATACGGTAACAAGACCGTTCAGTTAAGGCCCGCCAAACCGGTGGATGACCGGCGGATCCAGGAACATTTTTACACCCTTGACAAAAAAGATGTGGTGGCCCGGTTTTTTCATGAAAAAACCAGCTTTCTGCGGGATGACGTCGAAAGCATGTTTGAGACGGACTATATTAAAAATCTGACCATACTTGCCGTCACCGGGGAGTTCGGATTCGGTGAAGTCGTCGGAATCGGCGCCTACATGATTGAACCGAAAAAGAATATCGCGGAAGTCGCCTTTTCCGTGAGCAAAAAATGGCAGGGCAAAGGCCTTGCGTCCGCGATTCTCTTTAAACTGGCCCATGCGGCAAAAGATAATGGGATTAAAGGACTGGTGGCCTACACCTCTCCGGAAAACACGAACATGATCAAGTTGTTTAAAAAACTGCCCTTTCCGGTGAAATCATCACTGGATGACGGCATGACAATTTTAACCTGCACTTTTGACGAACCTGAATGAGCAGTAAGGAGGAAAATACATGGCAGCCGAACACCCCAAATTTTATGATGCGCACCTGGCT
>JAHECJ010000552.1 GCA_024641805.1 Desulfococcus sp. | reverse complement strand
GATGAAAAAAATCATCCATTTACAGCACACACACTTAACCCGGTGCCGCTGATTCTGGTGAGTGATCGCCTCCCGGAGCTTGGGTTGAAGGAAGGGGTGCTGGGGGATATCGCGCCGACTATTTTAGATCTGATGGGCATCGAAAAACCGGCGGAAATGACCGGAAATTCATTAATTTTAAAAGAAGAGGATAGAGGAACCGGTCAGAATGTCCAAAGATGAAAAGTTCCATGACACAATTGTCGATTATATTACCGGAAAAACGGTTCCCAACGTGGGGGCGGAAGAGATCCGGCAGCGCGTTGAACAGTATCTTGTGGAAATAAAAAAATACACCAGAAATGATATCTGCGTTGACGCGGACATTACGATGGATATTGACGGATGTCATTATGCGTCCCGGCTGGACCTGGTCGTGTCTGTTGAAAACAAAAACATTATGGTGATTAAATGTGCCGCCGGCTCACTGGAGTCCCGGGAGCGGGAAGTGGTATCCGCCTCCCGGATTTATAGGTCTCCCTCGGTTCCGCTCGCGGTGGTGTCGGACAGCCGGACAGCGGTCATTTATGATGCGGTTTCCGGAAAAAAAGTAGGAGAAGGACTGAGCCGCATTCCTTCCCGTTCCGAAGCGATTGAATTTTTGAAAGAATTTAAACCATCGGCTTTTTCCGATAAGAAACTGGAAAAAGAAAAAATTATTTTCAGGTCCTATGACAGCATGAATGTGAATGTGTGTCGGAAACAGTAAAACGAGACTTTTAAGAAAAAGTTAATTCCTATGCACAAGGCCAAGGTAAAAGAAATCGCCGTAAAGGCGCTGGCATTGTTCAAAAAAAAATCGAGCAGTAGCCATTGAACCGCCGATGGGAATAGAGTTTTATTGTCCGGAAGGAAAATAGTTTTGCCAATTACCCTAAATTGAATTATTATTCAACTTTGAAAAAATCGTGATGGAAGATATTTTTAAATGTATTGAGTCAATTGGAAAACACGCGGGACAACCCGTTAAAAATATGATATAAAAATACGATTAAAACAAACAGCGGCATCCGGTTCAACGGGATAAGGAGGAAGCATGGGCGAAAATGACAAATCCAAACGGGAAGCACTGGTTGATCATTATATCGATCAAAAAAACACGGAAGGCGCCTGCAAACTGCTCTTTGATTTAATCGTGGATTATGCCAAGGAAAAGAATTTTAAGAAGGCAGAAGCCTTGCATGAAAAACTCTATGAAACCGATCCCATGGCGCTGACAGAAATCGTCCGTTCCGGAGAAATCATCGAAGAAGAAAAAAGCGAAAACCTCGACCGGGAACACCTTGAAATATGGTCCAAGCTGTATGAAGCCCTGTCCACCGCCGAGGGCAATGCGCTGTATTATTCAATGAAATCAAAAAAGTTTCAGGCCGGCGAGCCCATTATGGAGCAGGGCAAACTAAACAGCCGCTTATATTTTATCAACAAGGGAGAGGTGAAAGCGCTTTTTAATCATGACGGCAAAGAAAATCTGATCAAGGTTCTGGGGGTCGGCGAAATTGTCGGGCAGGAGCCTTTTTTTTCCGCCACGGTCTGCACGGTTTCAATGATCCCGTTAAGCAGCGTGAAGGCGACGTTCCTGGAAATAGATATATTAAAAAAATGGAAAAACGAGGTGCCGGCGATAGAATCCAAACTTTATGATTACTGTATAAAAAACGATGCTGTTAAAAAAGAGCTGGAGGGCAAAAATTTTGAGCGACGGTCGGATAAACGAATAAATCTTTCCGGAACAGTTATGTTCCAGATTTTGGATAAAGCCGGTAAAACGATGGGAAAAGCCTTCAAGGGAGAGCTTTCGGATATCTCGGCCGGCGGAATTTCATTTATCATTAAGAGTTCAAAAAAAGACACCGTTCGGATGCTTCTCGGCCGTCGGCTGAAGGTCAGCTTTAAACTGCCGATGAAGTACAACTCTTATCACGGTGTGGAACAGTTGATGACGGTCATCGCCGCCCAGGCCCAGGTCTTTGATGATTATTCAATTCACCTGAAGTTTGACACCAAGTGGGCGCAGAAAATGATTGAAGAAGTGGATCCTTCCCGAATGGCGGTCAGAATGGAAAATCCGGATCAGGGATAGCCTGATCCGGATGGTTTGATTATAGTCCGGCAACTTCCCGGTTGCAGTGTTTGCAGATTTTTGCCCGGTTTTTGATAATCTCAGCACAAAACGGGCACTCGCGGGTAAAATGCCGTTCGTGAATTTTCGCGACCGCTGCTTTTGCCTTTTCCTGCAGAATTTCGTTATCAAATTTGTAATTATTAATCAGATCAACGGCTTCCAGGCCCGCGATATCTCCTGCCATTTCAGCGGCTTTAACCCGCACCCGGATGGGTTCATGAACATCCAGAAGAAGCCGCACAACCGTCAGGTCGTCTTTTGATGTGTAGCAGTCGGCCAGGATGGAAAACCCTTTTTTAATAGCTTCCTTGAGGACTTCTTTTTCAGCCAGCACCTGATCCGTAATTATCTGTCCCTGACCACCCACGGGACTGAACACCGGCATGGCTTCAAAGTTCTTGTCAAACGGACCCCTGATGCACCGGTATGACGCGCGATGTGCATAATTTTCCATTAAATTGTCCCACCCGCTGACATACATGGGGCATTCATCATTAAAACATACATATAAATAAGGGGTTCCCCAACCCAGGCCGTCACCGACATTGATCGGCGGGACCTCCCATAGATCCATTACTTTATTGCAATTCGGGCAAACAG
>JAHECJ010000551.1 GCA_024641805.1 Desulfococcus sp. | reverse complement strand
AAATCTGATCATACCCTTCTTTTTTGGCCTTACTCGCAAAAAAAGTATAACGGTTACGGGCCTGAGATTCGCCGGCAAAGGCCTTTAACAAGTTCTTTTCTGTCTGAGTTCCCTTAAGACTACGCATTTTTATCCTCCTGTTTTCAACTATTTTTCTATTTATTTTATTATTTAGACAAATCCTATCATAGGGAAAAATAAAAGTCAGTGACTAATCCCACTTTCCTTTTTCTACATGCGAGTTTTTTTCTTCTTCAGCGATTTTTTTAATCCGGTAAGCAGAATCTCGTAAAATTCCATATAAAATACCGCAACCCACATCATCCCGGTCTTCATCCCCGGAGTTGGCGAGTTCGATCATTTTTTCTACGAGTTTTAAGGTTTTTTTGATGTTGTTATTGCAGGGTTTCAAAGGTGTTTGAATCTCCTATTAAATTTAAGCCATGCGCAATACTATTTCAAGTTGCGTGCCAAAAAAATAAAAGAATTTGTTTACACCTGGAATTCGGTCTTTATTTCTTGACGGGCATGCCGGATGAGATTCTTTCGTTTATAACCAACTTGATTTTAAGAGATTATTAACGACCTCGCAAACACCGCCGGTTTATGCGCGCGTTGAAAAACCGGCATTCTTTGACGGCGCTCAGGGGCGATAAAAGTATTTTCCAACTCAGTTTTATGATACAGTGGGCCATTCTTTTTCCATGAGCTGCAGCGTTTAATTAAGGATAAGACCCTTAATTAAAATAAAATATAATTTTTTTGCCCGTATCGAAACATTTTTTTGAGACACAGTTGTTTCATAAAACATCCAAAAAACAAAAGCAGACATTATGCAGAAAATCGATTTTAATGGTTTGGCCTTTCCCGAATTGACCACCGGCAGACTGATCCGTCGCTATAAACGCTTCCTGGCGGATGTGGAACTTGAAAACGGAGATTTGGTGACCGCCCACTGCCCGAACACCGGCACCATGAAAGCCTGTTCGGAACCGGGAAGAAAAGTATATCTCTCTTTCCATGATAATCCGAAGCGCAAATACAAATATACATGGGAAATCATCGAGATGCCCGCATCGCTGGTAGGCGTCAATACATTGATTCCAAATCGACTGGTATATCATACAATTCAATCCGGTGGACTGCCGCAGTTTGCCGGATATGATGATGTACGGGCGGAAGTAAAAGTCGGGGAAAATCACCGTCTGGACCTGATGGTATCGAAAAACGGCCCGAATTCGAGTTGCATGGATCCGTGCTATATTGAAATCAAAAACTGCTCGCTGGTGGAGGAAGGGACCGCATATTTTCCAGACGCGGTAACCGTTCGCGGCAGGAACCACCTGAAGGAACTTCAGCGGTTGGCTGCATCCGGCTTCCGCACGGTGATGTTCTTTCTGATCAATCGCATGGATGCGAAGATTTTCAAACCCGCCGATCACATCGATCCGGCATACGGGACTGAACTTCGGAAAGCCTTTCAAAACGGGATTGAAATTATGGCCTATGATGTTTCAATTGATCTCAAAGAAATTGTTTTGAGGAAGCCCGTTCCCTTTCAATTATGACGAATTCACAAAAGCAAACTCACCACAGAAATCACAGAGAGATACTTCAAAAGGAATATGGACTGATCAGAGTTTCCCAAGGGATTCGGGAACCAGGTCCGGGTGTTCATTTAAAAACCGGTAGAGTGTAGCGCGTCCGACACCAAGCAGTCTCGCTGCCTTGGCCTTGTTTTGGCCTGTTTTTTCAAGGGCTGTCAGAACCGATTCAAAGTCCAGTTTTTTCGACGGGCCCCGGTGGTGTTTCTTCATTATCCGCAACTCGGCCAATTCCATGGGAAGATCTTCCGGCCGGATAACTTTTCCGTTGCTCTTGACAATCGAGTACTGGAGCGCATTCTGGAGCTGACGGACATTTCCCGGCCAGGCATAGTCCATCATCAGTGAAATGGCTTCAGGACTGATAATGATATGTTTGTCTTTACCGCTCCCCTTAAACTGCTTTAAAAAATATTCCGTCAGCAGGGGAATGTCATTTTTGCGTTCCCGGAGGGGCGGCAGATGAATCGGAATGACATTCAAGCGGTAATACAGATCTTCCCGGAAATTTTTATTTTTGACTTCTTTTTTCAAATCCGAATTCGTTGCACTGATGATCCGGACATTGACCGAAACCGTCTGCTCACCGCCCACTTTTTCAAATTTTCCGGTCTGCAGAAACCGAAGCAGCTTCACCTGCATTTCTTTTGAAAGCTCAGCAACTTCATCCAGCAGCACTGTGCCGCCGTGCGCCAGCTCAAATCGGCCTTTTTTGTCCCGGATGGCCCCGGTAAACGCGCCCTTTTCATGGCCGAAAAGCTCGCTTTCAATCAACCCTTCGGGCAACGCACCGCAATTGATGGGAACAAACGGAGCGCCTCCCCGCCGGCTGCTGGCATGAATCGCTTCCGCGACAAGTTCCTTGCCGGTCCCGGTTTCACCGAAAATATAAACCGGATAGTCATACCCTGACAAATCCTGAATCTGCTGAAACACCTGAAGCATTTTCCGGTCACGGCCGATAATGTTCGAATACCCGGTCAAGTCGCCGGTCCTCAGGCGGAACTGAACAATATCAGTGATGTCCTTGATAAATGCAATCACGCCGAAAATGTCACCGCGCTCATCCCGCATCTTTGAAACAGACATTTCGACGTTTCGTGTTTCACCGTCTTTTGTTACAATCGTTACCGGGTACTCGGATGTATCCGGCACAATCG
>JAHECJ010000550.1 GCA_024641805.1 Desulfococcus sp. | reverse complement strand
GCCCGGAGAGATTGATAAAATCTCAAGCCAGATTGACATTGCGCCGACTCTTCTATCGCTTCTGAATTTTCATTATAAAAGCTATTTTTTCGGCGAGGATATTTTATCCGATGATTTCACCCCGCGGGCGCTGATCGGGAATTACCAGAAACTCGCCCTGTATAAAAAAGAGAAAATGGTGATCTTGTCGCCGGGGCAACGAATTGAAATAATAAATAACCCGGGGCATGACGATCGGATTATCGAAGAAAAAGCGGCCTCAAGCCTCCAGGATGTTGAAGCCATGTCATACTATCAGGGAGGCAATTATATTTTAGAGCATCGGCTGAACCGGGTGAAAAATCCTGACATGCCGTCATGAAGAACTATCTGAAAATATATTGTATAAATTACTTAGATCTGTTAGTTTTTTAAAAAATAAGTATCGTTCTTAAGATCAGGGCTTTTCACTGTTGATTGAAACCGCCATTCGACTTGTCAGTCACAGGACAATCCGATGCCGAATGAATCCCCATCGGAACTATTTTTATTAAAAACTCAATTTCCGGTTCTTTTTCTTATAGGGCTTCTTTTTTTTGGGTTTGCGTTTCAGGGAAGCCGCGGGGTATGGGAGACATCCGAAGGCCGGTACGTGGCGGTCGCATCGGAAATGATCCGATCCGGAAACTGGCTGGAACCGGCACTGGGTCCGGATGAGCCCCATTGGACCAAGCCGCCGCTCACCTACTGGGGCCTGGCATCATCGATTCTTGTTTTCGGGCGCAATGATTTTGCCGTCCGGTTTCCCGGGGCCGTTGCATTTATTGTGTCTTGTCTGCTTGTCGCTGCAATGGGTCGTGTTTTAGTCCCCCAGACGCCCTGGCTGCCATTCCTGATATATGGATCTTTTCTGTTTACGGCCGGGGCGAGCAATGTCGTCACAACCGATCCCCTGCTGTCAATGTTTGAAACCGCTGCCATGGCATGTTTCTGTTATGTCTATTTCTCCGAAAGCGTTTTTTGGAAGCGTTACGGCGCATATCTCGGCTGGTGTTTTTTGGGCCTGGCGTTTTTTACAAAAGGGCCGCCCGCACTGGTACTTCTGGTTGCCATTTTGATTTTCCATGGAATTCACGGGCGGAAAATTTCTGTTTCCCTCCGATGGGTTTCGGGCTCTGGATTACTGCTTGCGATCGGCGGATGGTGGTTCCTGCTGATGATTTTCAGGCATCCGGATCTGCTGTCATACTGGTTTCGGGATGAACTGGTAATGAGAATCGCAAGCAGTCATCATCACCGAAATCCCGAGTGGTATGGCGGGTTCAAGGTGTATCTGCCGACGTTGATGCTGGGAACGCTGCCCTGGACGATTCCCGTGTGGCGTGCAGTCCGGTTGAAAATCAACGCATGGATTCACTCACGCCGCATCGGGAAAGAAGGACTGGACGCCGAATCTTTCTTTTTACTCCTGATGATGGGTGTGCCCGTTGTCATTTTTTTTCTGGTCCGTTCACGCCTCCCGCTTTATGTTCTGCCTGTTTTTGCCCCGCTTGCATTGATCGGCGCCCGGGGACTTTCTCCCGCCAGTCTGTACCGGAAGTATGCGGTTCATATCGCGGCTGGTGCGGCTGTATTGATCATTCTGCTTCGGGTAATATCCGGTATGATTTCCTGGGAGGCGGACAACCGCAGTTTTGCGAGACAAATTCGGGCAGCGGTTCCAGATATTTCCGGAACGCTGGTTTTCGTTGATTTAAGTCCCTTCCAGGGCGTGGCCCTGTATCTGGACATCAGAACTGAACGGGTCTGGGCAACAGCGAAGAAGAAGCATCCGGAAACGCTTGAACAAAAACTGTCCGGAAAAGATGCGAATCGTGTTGTCTGGCTGATTCCGGAAACGTTGAAGGCGCTGTTTTTACTCAAAGCCGCAAATGCCGGATTGTCCGTGTCCCGGTCTGGAACCGTTACCTATGAGAATCAAAAAGCTTTTGTTTTTTTATTTAATAAATTGTGAAGGTATCGGGCAGCCCGGCGCAACCGATTTTAGAAAGTCTTACAGAAAGAATTGAAAAGTCAGAATGATCCGGATTGATTCCCTGTTTAGACAGATCAAAATTCAATAGA
Organism: Desulfococcus sp.; assembly: GCA_024641805.1. GTDB lineage: Bacteria > Desulfobacterota > Desulfobacteria > Desulfobacterales > Desulfosalsimonadaceae > SURF-3. The sequence continues at coordinate 667 of JAHECJ010000550.1, read as the reverse complement.
TTCCTGTTTCCCCCCTTTTTTAATTTTTGCCAAATGGTAATATCTATGTTATTCTAAGTACTTAATACGTATTAAACAGTTGAATAAACTAAATAACATCTTCAAAAAAAGGTTGGATTACATTGGTGGATTTTTCATTTATCATACCGGTTTATAATGAAGCAGAGAATCTGCGGCTCTTAAATAATGAACTCCAGGATTTGATCCGGCAGATTGGGCAACCCTGTGAGATCGTCTGGATTGATGACGGCAGCACGGATGGCAGCCTGGAGATTATGAAGGAGCTCGCAAAAGCCAATCCGACGTGCCGCTACTTAAGTTTTGAGAAAAATTGCGGACAGTCTGCCGCGTTGTATGCGGGTTTTCAGGATGCCAGGGGCCGATATGTCATCACCATGGACAGTGATCTGCAGAATAATCCCATGGATATCCTGAACATGATTCCCTATCTTTCCGATTATGATATGGTCACCGGATGGCGGAAAAACCGGCATGACACCTGGTGGCGTAAATTTTCATCGCGGTTTGCCAACAATATCCGGAACCGGCTGTCCCGTGAAACAATCAACGATACCGGATGTTCGCTGAAAATCATGAGATCTGATTATTTGAAAAACATCCGGATGTATAAAGGGCTGCACCGGTTTCTGCCGACCCTCATGAAGAT
>JAHECJ010000549.1 GCA_024641805.1 Desulfococcus sp. | reverse complement strand
ACCTCGAGAATTTCAGCCACGGCTTGTCCCATAGACGGCAGCCATTCTGGGTCGGTCTGTTTACGGGTATATTCGGCAATCACCAGGTGGCCGGCATACCAATCGACTGCCGCCCGTATTTCCGGGATATCCCAGTCATAAAGGCGGAATACATCTATGTTTTCCCTGGCAAATCGCTTGCGCAGATGATTATACGTCTTCTTCACTTTATTGGCGAGCATCTGCGCCTGATTTTTGTATTTTTCCTCGAGCTTCGGATCACCCATTGATTTTAAAAATCTCCTGTTATTCTTTGACTATTTTTAATTTGAAATCCCGGAGATACTGTCTTATTTCGTTTCAAACAGTAATACAAAAATAATAACTCCATTCAATATCCAAGGTCCTTAAATTATGCAACCCTCATTCGTGGCTAAAACAGGATTAGTTCTTTTACAAAGTTCTAATTCCTTGGTTGGACTTCTAAATAATACTGTCGGACTTTTCTTAGATAAAAATCATCCCAACGTCCAATTGTTTTTCCCACGAAATCAGATAATAAGTTAAAATAACATATTTTCGTTTTATAAAAACCGATTCACCATCCAGACAATTCTTTTCCTAACCATCAAACGAGACCTTTCAGGGTTAACGTAATTTCAACAAAAAGGAGAAAAGAGCATGAAACGTTTGGCATTAATCGTTACGATATTGTTTGCCGGTTCATTCTTCCTGGCATCCGGCGCCGGCGCCTCGAACAACCTCCTGGTCATGACGAATATTCACACGGATAAAATCTATTCAAAAATGGCAAAACTGGATTTGGAAGACCCCGAAGACATGGAAAAAGGCAAGGAATTTGTTGATAAATGGGACTTCACTATTGTGAAACTCAGTGGGAAGCTCAATCATTTTGGTTATGACATTTCGACTGGAACACCGATTGATTATCATGCCACGGTGCCTGGCGTAAACGTATGGGTTGCCGAATATCCTTGTTCCCGGTACCTGAATTTTCAGTCCGATGACACCGGGTGGTGGACTATTTTTGTTGTTAAGGCAAAAAACGAAAATCTCGAATTTTCATATGTTTATGAAAAAGAAGGATGGATCACCACAAAAAGCAATGCGATTACCGTGACCGATGAAGACAACACTGACATCGCCATCCAGTACATTGATCCCTTTTATTATAATTTAGCCATGAAGCCTGCGGTTGAGGCGATGGTAGAGGCGATAACCGGGATCCCCTTTACGCTTATCAACGCCATGGTGGTAACGGTTGGCAAATCATGGGCCAGCATGCACAGCGATCTCCTGCCCCATGGAGATCCGGGCGCAACGGTTTCAAGCCTACCCCTCCTGACATATCCAACCATCGGACCGATTTATTTCAACGAAGCAGTACAGCCGGACCCCGAATACCCTTATACTTCAGTTGACGGCGGCGTCACCTGGATCAACGTGCCCTTAAACACCTATTATGTGACGGCCTATAAAGACGGGGTCAATTATGAAACCGTGAAATTTAATATCACCGGGCAGGACGTTGAAAACGGTGTGGTACTCTATATCGCGTCACCGCCGGATTCCGTTCAGGGAGACAATGACTCACCGCCCGGCGAGTGGTAAAAAGATATCTTTTTAATTTAACGATGCCTTTGGCTGCCGGAGGGTTTTTAATATTAAACCCTCCGGCAATCTTACCACATCCGGCATTCCTTAACAGGCTATTGAGGTATCAAATCAACTCCGCTTTTTTGCTTCCGGACTTAATTCCTTGATATTTTTTGCCGGATTTTCTAATCTAAATTCAATCTAACCTGATACACTCCGAATTCTCTTTGATCCCTTCAAGTGACAAGTCTCCGAATTCCGCTGCCGAGCTTATTATTGCTGTAACCGCAATGCCCTGATTGATTAATATTTAAGGAGAAGGTGATGAAACCAAAGCATTTCATTTTTTTACCGATCCTTTTATTTGTAGTCATTGCACTGTCAACGACGGGAAAGGAAGCCTGCGAAGCCATGGAATTAAAATCCCCGAACTTTGAAAACCAGACAGAAATCCCCACAAAACATACCTGCGACGATGGCGACATTTCTCCGGCACTCCAATGGTCGGACGTGCCGGAAGGCACCCAAAGTTTTGCACTGATTGTGGACGACCCGGATGCGCCGGACCCTGCCAATCCCAAAAGGACCTGGGTTCACTGGGTGATTTACAATATCCCGGCATCATCCGCCTCCCTGCCGGAAGGGGCGTCCGCCACAGGTCTGCCCGAAGGCACGTTAAATGGTTTAAACGACTGGAAAAGAACCGGATACGGCGGCCCCTGTCCGCCCATCGGCACGCACCGCTATTTCCATAAACTTTACGCTTTGGATGTTGTTCTGCCGGACATGAAAAACCCCACGAAAAAAGATCTGGAAAAGGCCATGGACGGCCACGTGCTGAAAAAAACCGAACTGGTGGGGTTGTATCACCGGTGATCAAAAATATTTTTTTAACCGGCGCGCCCTCTTCCGGTAAAACCACGGTGATTCAAAAAATCATCAGTGACTTGCCCTTTCCGGCCAAAGGTTTTTATACCCGGGAGGCAAAACAGGATGACCGGCGAATCGGCTTTCTCATGAAAACCCTGGATGGGAAACAGGCCTGGCTGGCGCACCAGGATATACAATCTGATTTCCGCATCCGCCGTTTCGGGGTGAGTATTGAAAATATTGAAATCCTTGCCGTTCCCTCTATTTCACCTGTCTCCGGCCATATCATCGTATTGGATGAAATC
>JAHECJ010000548.1 GCA_024641805.1 Desulfococcus sp. | reverse complement strand
ATACCCGCAGTCCCCCACAAGACCGACTTCCGAAGACCGGTTCCGGTCGATTTCATGCTCCTCGATATCGATCCGGACCACCTTTGCGTCCGGAAACAGCTTGGTGGCCTGCATCACCCAATTGAAACGGACCCCGACGGCGACAATCACATCCGTCTGGGGCGCGCCCGTCATAATACTCGTAAAACCACCGTCATTGATTGACAGCGGATGATTGTCCGGCAGGGCTCCCCGCCCGTTATTTAACAGCGCAAACGGGAATCCTGTCTTTTCGATAAATGTTTTCAGGACATCCTGACAGCCGCTCATCCGAACCCCGCTTCCGCCGATAAACAATGGCCGCTGTGCGCTGTTGATAATTTTAGCGGCTTCCTTAAGTTCGGATGCATCCGGATGGGTGGAGGATTTATGCGTCTTGCGCACCGGCATTTTCACAATTTTTTCATCCACTGAAACAAACAGGATATCCGGGGGCAGTTCCAGGAAAACCGGACCCGGCCGTCCCATGGTGGCCTGACGAAACGCAATGGCCAGATATTCCGGGATCCGCTTGGTCTCATAACAGGTGGCGCACCACTTGGTGACAGGTTTTACCATATCAATCTGGTTCATTTCCTGAAGCGCCCCGGTCAGGTCATCCCGCAACGGATGGCGGCCGCAAAGAACCACCAGCGGCGCATTGTCCAGGTACGCATTGGCAATACCTGTCAGGGCATTGGTGAATCCCGGGCCGGCGGTCACCAGACAAACGCCGGGCTCATTCTGATAAATCGACCACGCATGAGCCATCATTGCCGCAGCCTGTTCATGGCGGACATCAATGGTGCGGATATTGTATTCCGTAAAGCCGTCCAGGATGTTTTCAATATGACCGCCCGAGATAGTAAAGACCGTGCTGACATGTTCCACTTCCCTTAAATATTTTGCGACCAGGTGACCGCCGAATATTTCAGCCATTTGCTCCTCCTTTGTGTTTTATGAAAAATACATCGTTGTCCTTTTTTATTTTCAGAAAAAAATTCAACCTAAGTTGCACGATTGTCGAGGTTGCTGCAGATACAAGGAAAATGTTTTTCCGCTATAGCCGTCTATGCGGTTAAGCATTTGACGCAGTAGATGCGGTAAAATCGGCAATCGCTCAATTTAGGAGCTACATCACCAGCTTGATACCGTCTTCAAACCACTGGGCATACACGCTCATTCCCAGCACTTTCAGTTTGCCTTCGGCCGCGGCATTAAATGATGCATCTTTTTTCTTGCTGGTCATTACCGAAAAACCGGTGGCCGCATCTTTCCAGACCAGCGCAACGTCAAATTTCTTCTGGTCACCGGGAACTGAGGATAGTTTGCCCTTATCAAAAATAAACATCCGGGCCCGTTCTCCGTCTTCTGTTTTGATCAGGATTTTTGCGCTGATCTTGCTGATATATTTCTTATACGCTTTGTTGGTCATGGAAGCGATTTTCAAAATATTATAGAGTGCAAACAACAGGACTGAAAATCTCATCGACCCCTCCTTTAAAATTTAATAACTGTTTTCATCGCCTGGTGGCTCTGTTTGTTTAAATTCACCTCGATCATCTTCTCATAGTCTTCCAGGCTGAATTTATGAGTGACCAGGGCATCGGCCCGGATTTTCCCTTTTTTCATCAACTCCATCGCAATCTCGAACACATGCTGTTTTTTGCCGTTAAACACGACATGTCCATAGGCATACACCCCTTTGATAGTCTGCAGTTTCAGCCACAAAGGGGTTAAATCAAGCTTCGCATCCCCGCCGATCCCCACGACGCTTAATGTCCCCAGGGCTGCCATCAGGCGCATACTGAGGTTAATCGTGGCGCTGATTCCGACCGTATCATACACCCGATCGTATCCGCCCATGGGGATCTCCATTCCGAGCAGGGGCTTGTAAAATCTGGCGCCGGTAATCCGTGCGGTCTGGGCAAACACATCTTTTGAGGGGATCACCGCTTCGGCGCCCGCTTTTTTCGCCAGATCTGCGGCAAACGCCGACGGCTCAATGACAAAAACACTGCTTTCGGGAACCAGCGCTTTAATAGACTGGACAACCAGGTTCCCGATCACGCCGCCGCCGATCACCAGCACCTTTTCGCCGGGTTCCGGCATATTATCCAAAATGGTCTGCACGGCCACGGCTGCAGGCTCCGTCATGACTGCGGACTCGAGGCTTAACCCTTCCGGGATTTTATAAAGCTGCGATTTGTGGGCTGCAAGATACGGCGCGAAACCGCCGTTAACGCCGCTGTTGATGCCTAAAAACATACCCGGCGGCAGGCTCCCTTCGGCGAAATTTTCACAATTGCCGGAGCGACCGGTGCGGCATGGCCCGCAGATCGGATCAATTTCCCGCGTCTCGCAGGTCAGTCCCGGATTGATCGCCACAATATCGCCCTTTTGGAATTCTTTCACATGAATCCCGGTTTCTATAATTTCACCGACAATTTCATGGCCGATCACGCAGGGAAAAGAGGTAAATGGTGACGCACTGGGAGAGTCATGAAGAAGGATCAGGTTCAGGTCACTGCCGCAAAAACCGCAATACAGGGTTTTAATCTTCACCCAGTCCGGAGTGAACAGTCGGGGTTCCGGTACATCGGCAAGCTGTATGGTTTTGACCGGCCCTTTGTAAAATACCTGTTTGCCGAAAAAAGCCCTCAGTGTTTTGGCGGCGGCGAATTTGGGAACATTGACATTGAACTGCAGTGCTTTCATGAACCCTCCAGTTTTGAATCATTTATCCCAAAATAGGGTTTTTA
>JAHECJ010000037.1 GCA_024641805.1 Desulfococcus sp. | reverse complement strand
GCCAAAAAAAAGCACCGGTGTCAATTGCGATTAAAGAAGCTTTAAACTTCAATAATATTGGGTTTATATCATCAAATAAAATTGAATCCGCCTTTCCAGGCTAATAGTCATCCAAGCATGTGCAGGGACCTGAAAATATTTTATTGACTTGCAAACCGGATCGGATTAATAGTTCGTATACAAAGGAATGTTCATATGCCAAAACTACCTGAAGATCTACCGGAATGCATGGTTTTTCTGCTGGGCAAAGCCTATCAGAAAGCTCATTCCAACTTTAAAAAACAACTCAAAAAATACGGTCTGACCAACATGCAGCATCTTGTCCTCGAAGGGCTGTGGTATGATGAAGGAATGACCGCCGCAGAACTCTGCAAGCTCCTGATCATAGACAAGGCCACTGCTTCCGGCATTCTGGAACGAATGGCGGAGACGGGCTGGATTATGAAAAAACAGGATCCGGATGACGGCAGGACCCAAAAACTATATCCATCTGAAAAAGCAAATCAGTTGAAAGAAAAATTGATCCAAGAGAGAAAAAAAGCCAATCAAAACATATTAAAAAAATTTTCAGTCGAAGAACAGCTGCTGTTAAAACGTCTTCTCAGAGACTTGATTTAGATATTGCAAGCAATCATTTTCAAACATAATATATGATCATTTCCTATTTGTAACTTTTTGATTATTTCGTTCGCATACAAACAACAAGTCTTCCTTGTTATAAAAGGGATGCCATAAGAAATAATATATTAAAAAAGGAGATTACAATGACCCTGCTTAATCCCAAAAAAGAAAAATTCGATCATCTTGATCCCAGGTCCCGGGAGATCATGTTAAAAACGATTGAATATTTTGAATCGCGAGGGAAGAAACAGCTCAAGCATGACAGCCATGAACGGATTTGGTACGACGATTTTATCATATTCATGAAAGAAAATCAGGTCATGGCTACGCTGCTGACACCTGAACAGTATGCGGACGGCGACCCTGACACCCGATGGGATACATTCAGAATTTGTGATTTTAATGAAATTCTTGGTTTTTACAACCTTTCCCACTGGTATACCTGGCAGGTTTCCATTCTGGGCCTGGGTCCGATTTTCATGGGGAAAAACGAAGCGGTGAAGAAAAAAACCGCCCAAATGCTCAAAGACGGCGGTATTTTTGCATTCGGTCTTTCAGAGAGAGCGCATGGCGCTGACCTGTATTCATCCGAAATGATGCTCACTCCCTTAGACGAGGGCAAATACGTGGCGGACGGCGGCAAATATTATATCGGGAACGCCAACAAAGCCTCCCTGGTTTCGACATTTGCAAAAAACTCGGAAACCGATGAATATGTTTTTTTTGTCGTCGACCCGGAGCATCCGAATTATGATCTTGTACAGAATGTGGTCAACTGGGAAGGATATGTGGCGGAATATGCCTTAAATGGCTACCCCATTACTGATGACGACATCCTGACGACCGGCCGGGACGCCTGGGACTCCTCATTGAACACCATTAACGTTGGCAAATTCAATCTGGGCTGGGCATCCATCGGTATTGCGACACATGCGTTCTATGAAGCCATCAATCACGCCAGCCACCGAAACCTGTTCGGTAAATGGGTTACCGACTTTCCCCATATCCGGCAGTTGTTTACTGACGCTTACACACGACTGGTGGCAATGAAACTGTTTGCCCAGCGGGCAACTGATTATCTGCGCAGTGCATCCGAAACTGACCGCCGCTACCTCCTGTTCAACCCCATGGTGAAAATGAAGGTAACCACCCAGGGTGAAGAAGTCATTAACCTGCTGTGGGATGTCATTGCCGCCAGAGGGTTTGAAAAAGACCTGTATTTTGAGATGGCCGTCAAGGATATCCGTGCCCTGCCGAAACTTGAAGGTACGGTTCATGTCAATATGGCGCTGATTATTAAATTCATGGCCAATTACTTTTTCAATCCCGGAGAGTTCCCGGAAATTCCGCTTCGAAACGATCCGAAAAATGATGATTTTTTGTTTGACCAGGGCGCCACCAAAGGCCTGGGAAAAATTCAATTCCATGACTTTAATAAAGCTTACAGCGATGTCAAACTGGAAAATGTTAAAATATTTGTTCAGCAGATTGAATTATTAAAAGAATTTTTGATGACCGCCACCCCGAGCGCCGAACAGGCTAAAAATATCGATTTTCTGTTGTCGCTTGGCGAACTTTTTACACTGGTGGTTTACGGTCAACTCCTGCTTGAAAAATACAAGATGGAAAACCTGGAAGACGATCTCATGGAGCAAATTTTTGATTTCATGGTTAGGGATTTCTCGAAATTCGCCCTTCAAATCTATTCCAAACCCGACAGCACCGAGAAGCAAATGGCGCTGTGCATGAAAATGGTTAAAAAACCATTTGTTGACAATGAACGGTTTCTGCGTTTCTGGAACAACCAGGTATTTGCATTAAAAGATACGTATGAAATGAATCAATAATCCTCATTATTCGGATTAAATTTGGAAAAAGCCCGTGTTCCCCGAGAAACAGGAAACACGGGCTTTTTATTTGCCATTTCTATTTTATAAACACCGGCGCATTACAGATCACCATATATGGATCAAAGACCTGGGAAATATAAAGTTTGTCTTTAAAAACCATTGCGTTTGATGCTGCACTGATCAATTGTCCTTCATCGACAAAAACCGGGGTCTTGGTTTCCATTTCCGGGCGAATCAAAAAGACAATGGACGGGGAGTGTTCTTCAGGATCGCCTTTGTGTCTTAAGAAAGCCAGGTCATCATAGTGCGCGGTGGTCAACAGGGATTGTTTATACCGCATCAAATTATCCGGCCCCTTGAAATCGACCACCGGTAACGGCTTGCCAAGACTGCCGTCGACCGAACGAGAGAAAACAAGGACCTGGTCATCAAACGTTGCGGTGACATATACAAGGTCCTCTTCTGCAAGAATTCCATTGGCAAACGCGATGTTATCTGCGACCGTTGTCCAGGTTCCCGAGACATGATCATAGTATGCAATTTCAGAGGCCTTGCTGCGGGTGTACATATCCAGACTGCCATGCATATCATTGGTTACGTAAATATCTCCGGATGGCAAGACCGACAGGTCATTGGGCGACCATAAGTGATCCGGATCTTCCATGAGGTTGACGAAACGGAGATCGTTTTGGTTCACCTCATAGATCGCAACGGCGTTTTCAAGTCTTTCCATGTGCGCATAGGGATCATGAATAATCACGTAAAGCAGCGTTCGGCTGCCCTGCTTTCGGATATCCATGCCATGGGGCTTAAAGACAAGGATGCTCTCCGGTTCGCCGATGCGCGAAATAGCTCCGGTTTTTTCGGTATTGATATCAAAATAGTATATACCGCCGGATGTTTCAGGATGGCGTCGGTCATGGGAAGAAACCAGCAGACGGGGAGCGCCGTGCCAGGTGTCCAGGACAAAATCTTCCGGACCAGGGGCAACTTCAACTTTGTGGCACTCGATATCTTCAATGGGAATCGGCAATGGATCTTTTAAATTGCACCCGAACACCAAACTCATCAGACACCCCAATACAAATAGAAAACGAAAAACCTGCCCCTGAATACAATTCATAAGATTCCTCTGATGTTTATCTTATTCCGGCCGCTTTAATCCAAATTTTTTCATCCGCTTCCAGACAGTGACCCGGCTGACACCGAGTTTCCGCGCCGCCTCCGACTGGTTCCAGCCGTTTCCGCTAAGAATGTTCAGAAGCCTGTCCCGTTCTTTTTGAGTGCCTGATGCCATTGTAGCAATGCCGGAGTGGCGGGAATCGTTTGAAATAATTTTGGCCGGTAAATGTTCAAGACCGATACCGCCGCCCGGACATAAGACGAAGGCATAATCGATCACGTTTCGAAGCTCACGGACATTGCCCGGCCAATCATATGTAATCATTCTTTCCATGGCTTCAGGTGTCATTCCCAGAATTCTTTTGCGGCTGTCATTGGCGTTTTGCCGGATAAAATGCTGAACGATCCCCGGGATGTCTTCCCTGCGTTGAGCCAGCGAAGGACAATGAAGCGGAAACACGTTGATACGAAAATAGAGATCTTCGCGGAATTTTTCCTGCCTGACAAGCTCTTCAAGGTTCTTGTTGGTTGCGGTAATGATCCGCGCATCCACTGATATAGTTTTGTGTTCTCCTACACGCTCAACCTTTTTTTCCTCCAGGACTCTCAACAGTTTGACCTGAAGCGGCAGAGGAATATCTCCAAGTTCATCTAAAAAAATACTTCCTTCGTGCGCCGCCTCGAATCGGCCCACACGATTCCTGGCTGCGCCGGTAAACGCTCCTCGAATATGACCGAACAGTTCGCTTTCCAAAAGGTTTTCATTCAAGGCGGCACAGTTTACTTTGACAAAGGGTTTTGTTGAACGGGGCCCGGCTTCATGAATCGCCAGCGCCACGAGTTCTTTTCCCGTCCCGCTCTCACCGGAAATCATGACCGGTGCATCCGACTGGGCGAGGTTTTCGATCAATTCAAACAGGTTCTGCATTACCGGAGATTTGCCGATAATACCGTGATATCCCTCATCCAGTTGAAACGTCTGGCGAAGCGCCTTGATTTCACGCTGCTGCTGGATGATCTGGGACATATCTTTCAGGATTTCCACCGCACCGACGATTTCACCATCCGGATCACGCAGCACCGTTCCGCTTTTCAGGATATGGACCGTCCGTCGGTCTTTCTGGGTAATCAGGCATTTTTTATCCCGGACCTGCCCTTTCACAAAAAGTTTACACCATTTATCCTTGTGACCTTCACCGATAATCCGGCAATCCGTGCAGTTCAGAATACGGCAATCCTTGGTTTTAAGCTCTTCTTCCGTGTACCCGGTCAGTTTTTCCGCCGCCGGATTCGCGGCGATCACCCTGCCCATCGTATCCAAAACAAGAAGACCGTCGTTTAAGGTATCCACAATGGTCTTCCAGTATTTCCCGATATCCGGTCTGGGTCCAAACATTCTTTATCTCCTATAAATTCATTCAACCAATATTTTAACAGATGTTAACCATATATTAACACCTGTTAACATAAGGCGCGCCCACTGGAAATGCAATAGATTTGAAGTTTATTTGAATATTAACTTAACAGGGTTAATACCACTGGTAAATTCATTTATTGTCGATCCTGATTTTATATAATTCAAATTCAATAGGTTACAATATAAATATCTATGTGGCATAATCATTGCATTAAGAGACATAATATCAATTCAGATGAACACGATGCCATATAGTTGTTTAAATTTTTTTAATCATAACACAGGAGGTAAATTATGCACCGTTTAAACCCAACATTTAAGGTTTTATCTTATTGTTGCGGACTCGTTTTTCTTTTAGCCATTATCCTGCCGCTTCCCGCGGTTGCGTCAAGTGATGTTGACGATCTCAAACAGGAAGTAAAAACGCTTCAGGAAAAAATCGAAAAACTGGAAAAGAAGAGTTCATGGCACGAGGATGACATTGACGACCTGTCCAAACGGGTGGACAAGACCGAAATGCACACCGTCAGCGACAAGGTTTCATTCGACATGGATTTTCGTACGGAAGCGGATTCCATCCATTATAATGATATGCAAAGGGCTCCGGCGCAACTGGTCGGCAAATTTTTTATGCCGTATGACGGCACCATGAACGGCGGATTTAACGGCGCCACCCTGCAACAGATGCAGGCAGCCATTGCCGGCATGAAAGCCTATGACATGGTTCCTCAGGTAGAGAAATACGATGCCGACAACAATGTTATCTATACCAACCGATTCCGGCTGAACATGAAGGCCGACCTGAACCCCCACGTCAATTTCAACGGCCGCCTTGCCGCCTATAAAGTGTTCGGGGACAGCACCGGGGTAAAATTCAACCAGGGCAGCCTCGGCGATGTTACTTTTGACGGCACCACTTCCAGCCTGCCCCACGGGGATACTATCCGCCTGGAACGGGCTTACTTTGTTTACAAAAACGATATCGGCGACGATGTACACTGGCACTTCTCCCTTGGAAGGCGACCGTCCACCGACGGCCCGCCCCTTGAATACGGAAATTACGATCTGGTCGGCGGCTCGCCGTTGGGATCGATCATCAACTGGCAGTTTGACGGTGCCTCACTGGGGTTTAACTTCGGCGATGCCATCGGGATTCCGGGTGCCTCGTTTAAGTTCTGCTACGGGGTCGGCTTTGAAAATGACTACGGAAACTCAACCACCCTCGGATATAACGGGTCTGACCTGACCGATGTCCATCTGTTCGGAATTATCTCAGACCTCTTTAATAACGGAGACACCCGGATGATGGTTAACTACGCCCATGCATGGGACATCACCGACGGTTTTACAGGCCTGACAGTCATGCCGTTTATCGTTTCCAGAAATCCTGACGGGACATACGCTTTTAATCAGAATACCGGCGGGTTCATCACCCGCATGGAACCCAGCACAAATATCGGTGATTGGGACGCCGCGACCCTGCTGCTGAGCTCAAACATCGACTTGGACACCGAAAACGAGAACGAAGGGATCGACTGGTTTGTCAACGGGTCCTGGTCCCACACAAACCCTTCACAGGTTTCAAAAAACCCCTTTTACGAAATCATGGGGATGGGTTTGCTCTCCTCAAACGGCAACCTAAAAGACAGAGATGGTTACAGTGTTTATGCCGGAACCATTCTTCCCATGCCGCTTAAAGCCAGACTTGGTTTTGAATACAACTGGGGTTCCAAATACTGGTTTAACTTCACAGGCGCTGAAGATTCCCTGATTGGCAGCAAACTGGCTGTCCGGGGTGAAGTCTACGAAGCATATTATATCCAACCGATTTACAGCCATAATTTCTTTGCCAAGTTCGGCACCCAATACTATGATTATGAATATTCCGGAAGCGGCAACCCGCTTGGAGAACCTGTGAAAATCAGCAGCATCACCTCTTTGGACGCGTTGAACCCCGTTGCTGATAAAGTATGGAATTATTATGCATCTGTCACATTCAGGTATTAATAACGTAAAGACTGACAGGCGGTTGTTTAACCTTGCCGGATAAGCGTAATCAGGAGTCAATGAAAACATGAGCAGTACTTTTTTTTCTTCAATCAAGGAACAGGTCAGTGACGGATATGCCCTGGTCTTTACCAAAAAGTGGCCTAGCTGGCTGGGGGGTATCCTGATCTCCATTGTAGCATTGATGATATTCCTGTGGGATTATACATGGGGCATCGCCGGCGGTTACCACAACTGGGGAGATTGGTTATTCTATCTCGTGCATGCGGCAAAAGAAAAACCCGATACCGTCCCTTGGCTGCATCATCTTTCAATGTCCAACTTTGGCATCCTGATCGGCGCCCTGTCATCTGCCCTTTTAAGCCGTCAGTTTAAATTCCGCCGCGCCCCACGACTCGAGTATATCAAGGGCATCGTTGGCGGTATTTTGATGGGAAGCGGTGCAGCCCTTGCAAAGGGCTGCAACGTGGGCGGATTTTTTTCCGCGGCTGCCATGCTGGATATCGGCGGATACGCCATGATGGTCGGACTGGGGATCGGCGCCTTTATCGGACTGAAATACCTGCTTTGGGAAATGGAGCACCTGCCGCAACAACAGCCGCCGGCACCGAAGATGCCAAAAACCGGCGGGATCGACTGGGAAAAAATTAAACCGTATGTCGGAGCAGTCATCATAGTCGCAGTCATTGTCTGTTTCTATATATATGCCAAGTTCGACCAGACAGTCATTGGCGGGCTCCTTTTTTTCGGCTTTCTCATTGGCCTGATCATGCACCGGTCCAGGTTCTGCTTTGTCCGTGCATTTCGTGAACCGTTTATGACAGGAGAGGCGGAGATGGTTCGGGCGGTTTCTATCAGCCTGATTATTTACGGCCTTTTCACCGCCATGATCAAATTCAACTATATCCAGGATCCCATGATGAATGTTTACCACCCCTTCTGGATCGGCAGCCTGCTGGGAGGTGTCATATTCGGCATTGGAATGCTTCTTGCCGGCGGATGCGCCAGTTCCACTCTTTGGCGGGCCGGTGAAGGACATACCAAGTTAATGGTCACCCTCGTCACATTTGCCGTAACGAATTCAGCAGCATTTATGCTTCTGAAGTTACTGGGTCTGGAGAACAAGCTCGGTTCTCCCCACCTGCTGCCCGACGTTGTCGGTTGGCAATTCACGGTCCCGGTATTTGTGCTGATCGCTCTGGTATGGGTAGTGATTGCGAATTGGAATGAAAAAACCGAAAAATTAGTTATTTTTTAATTACAACCAAGATTTAAGTTTAAGGAGACTACGTTTATGAACGCTGAGAATATAAAACCCGACCAGATACTGGACACAAGGGGGTTAAGCTGCCCCATGCCGATGCTCAAAGCCAAAAAAGCATTAAAGGGAATGACATCCGGCCAGATCATCGAAGTCTGGGGAACTGATCCGGGATCAAAAAACGACATTCCGGATTTCTGCAAAAAAAACGGAAACGAACTGATGGATATGACGGACCTGCCGGAAGGCTACACCCGATATCTCATTAAAAAAGGGTAGGATACACCATGAAAAAAGTTGCGGTTGTCATTAAGGATGTCGAACAACAATATGAAGGTCTGCGGGTCAGCCTGGGGGCGCTTCTGGATAACGTGGAAATACAAATGTTTGTTTTAAATCACGAAATAGAGAACATGGATGAAGCGTATCATGACAACATGGAGTTTCTCGATGAAATGGAAGGTGAGCGATTTTCCAACAACTCGGCAAACGTCGAAAAATACGGATTTAAACACACAACCCTGAAAGAAGCCGCTAAACGGTTGAGAGCAGCGGATCTGGTCATTCCTTTTTAAAAAAGTCACAGGAGGCGACACAATGAAAATACTGCACCTGCTGCGGTCTGAACCGGATGAAACAGTGGAAAGGCTAATCGAGGCCTTGACTGATAACGAGGATGAAAATACGATCAAGCCATTATTTAAACCCAATCTGGACTGGTCACGACTTGTGGATGAAATCTTCGCCCACGATAAGGTGATCAGCTGGTGGTAAAAAAACCAAACCAAAATAAAGAGGATAACATGAGTGAAAAACTGGGCATCATGGTTGGGACCAACAAGCATCTTGACCATGTCATCAACCTGACAAACGCGGCTCATGCCAAGGGGAAAACGGTTGAAATCTTTTTTACCGGATTTGGCGTCCACCTCACCCAGAAACCTGAATTTGCGCAACTGGTGGGTAAGGCCAAACTGTCTGTCTGCGACGTGAGCTTCCGCGGATTCGGTCTCTCCGGCGAAGTCCCCGGCGTCGGCTTCAAGGATTTTGCCACCCAGGCCAGAAATGCCGAAATGATGAACGAATGCGATCGATTTATCGTTTTTTAATATTAACTGAAACTTCTAAATTTGGAGGTCAAAAATGAACAAAAAAATGGTCATCCTAATGACATTAATCTGCTTTTTGCTGGTTATGGTGGGCACAAGTCTGGCGGAACAAAAAGCCGGAAACGAAAAAAAAGGTAAATACCTGTACCGGAAAAACTGCCGGGCATGCCACATTGACGGAGGAACTGCCCCGACGCTGAGCCCCAACAGCAAGACACAGGACCAGTGGGAACGTGCGTTTGAAAAATACGAGCGCCTGCAGTGTGCTGATGAATGGAAAAAACTGACTGCCGAGGAACTTCAAGATATTTTGAGTTACCTTTACAATCATGCTTTTGACTCCCCCACCCCGGCGACCTGCGGGTAATCGTTAACCACCGTATCGGATTACGCAAGTAATTTGGCACTGTAAATACCGATTCAATATTGGTTCGGGATGCCGTGCCCATGAAGGATACGGCATCCCTTTAACCTCAGGTCTTGAACGAAATCCTGTAATTTTTTTTAAAGTTCACGACGGAAAAAAATTTTAACGCCAGGAATACACAGCGTATTTGGGGGTTCAAAATTTAGGTCTGATGTCACTTTTGCGGAATTTTATGGATTTCTGTCAACTATAGTGAATTATAATGTAAATACAATAGCATGGGAGTATATTAGATTGCGAAAAACTATTTATTATCTGATCATCTGCCTTGCCGCCACTGCCCTGTTATGGGGGCAAGCCGCGACAGCGGATGATGCCGAACAGGCGCCGGGCCTTAAGATGGCCGATCAGAGCCAGATCAATACTGAAAAATGGACAACGATTGACCATTCAAAAATCGATGCCCTGAATAGAAAATTTACTTCCGGCGAAGAAGTCAGCAAGGTATGCCTCTCCTGCCACACCGAGGTTGAAAATCAGCTCCA
>JAHECJ010000036.1 GCA_024641805.1 Desulfococcus sp. | reverse complement strand
ATCAGTTGCTTTTCCCATTTTATTTCCTCCTGTGAACGTCTCGCTTTGCATTGAAATACCGCAGAGGGTATCGGGTATAATTTTTACCGGAGTTTCGCGTTTAAAGATATTAAACGTTCACCACCGTTTACTGTTTTCTGAGCTGCCGGATATCACCCACCCGGATCGTCACATTCTCATCGTCAAAGAATTCCAGCAGGGGAATTGTATACTTTCTTGATGCGCCTGTCATCTCTTTAAATTGCGGCGTGTTAATTTCGCTGTTGGATTTTAAAAAAGCCACCAGCCTTTTTTCCAGTTCCTGAATGATATCCGCATGAAAAAAAAGTTCTTCTTTGACCTTGACAATGGAACCTTCCTTGACGAGCAGCATAAGAACATTTTTGGATTCCTTGGGGTCAATCTTTAATTCGTCGGTCAGTTCTTTGAAATACGGCGGCTGAAGTCCGCTGGTTAAATAGGTTTCGATGATTTTTTCCTTTATATCGGATTGATCCGCTTTGAGCGTTACTTTATGGCCGGCCAACCGGACATTGTTTTCCAATAGAACGATATCATCGGTTTTGATCATTGTATTCAGCAGATGATTGAAAAGTTTATCACTGAGGATCGGCGGAAATTTTGACTTCAGTTCTCCTTTAGGCATTCCGCTTTTCAATGGATTTTTCGAATGGTAAAGGCCTAAGAGTTCCAATACCTTTAATTTAAAGGTTTCATAGGTGTTTTTGTGGATATAGCGTTTATTTTCTTTGTCGGTCTGGATAATTACCTGTTTTGATAATAATAATTGCAGGTATTTATCGAGCTGTTTCCCGGAAAGATTTGTCACCACCGGCAGGTCGGAATAAGTTATTTCGGCGTAACCGGCATCTTTGGCATGGAGCAGAATCAGTGTTTCTTCGTCCGCGTTTGCCAGCGCCTGAAGATCGGCGTTTGTTTCCTCTTTAAAGCGTTTGTGCTTGTTCGGAATCGGATTCAATATCCGGCCGCCGCCAAGGGTCCGAACAGGTGAGTAGCTTCGGACAACAAACCGGTCATCCTTCACGCAGGCAACCGGCGCGTCAAGTCGCAGCTGAACTACAGCGGTCTCCCCGGGTTCAAGGGATTCCCTGTCCAGAAGAATGACGTTACAGGGGAATTCAGAAGTCCCGGTATGCAGCCTCACGCGATCCCGGCTTTTAACCGGCCGGATATTGCTTTCCAGCAAATGAAGCTCGGCATCGATCATATAGGAGTTTTTCAGGGTGTCCACCCTGGCGATCACATCCCCCCGATTGACGGTTGCCTTTTCAATTCCCTGAAAATTAATGGCGGTCCGCATGCCGGCCTCAGCGGTATTCACCTGCTGATCGTGAACCTGAAGGCCCCTGATTTTAGATTTTATATCTCCCGGATAAATCATGACGGTTTCACCTACCGAGATGCTCCCGGATATGAGTGTGCCGGTAATGACCGTACCGAACCCTTTCATCGTAAAAACCCGATCCACCGGAAGGCGGAACAGGCCGCTGGGCTTTTTAACCTTGATATTCGCGCAGAAGCGGTCAAGGGTTTGAATGAATTCCGGGATTCCTTCACCGGTAACCGAAGACACGGGTATGACCGGAGCGTTTTCTAAAAACGTGCCTTCCACAAATTCATGAAGGTCTTCCTGGACCAGTTCCGCCCATTCGTTATCCACCATGTCAATTTTGGTCAGAACGATGAATCCGTATTGAATACCGAGGAGGGTGCAGATCTCCAAATGTTCCCGGGTCTGGGGCATGACCCCTTCATCCGCGGCAATGATCATTGCTACGACATCGATTCCGGTGGCGCCGGCGACCATATTTTTGATGAATTTTTCATGCCCCGGGACATCGACGATGCCGATATGGATCCCGCTGGGAAGGTCCAAAGCGGCAAAACCCAGTTCAATGGTAATGCCCCGCTGCTTTTCCTCTTTCAGGCGGTCCGTGTCATAGCCGCTGATGGCTTTAATCAGGCTGGTTTTTCCGTGGTCAATATGTCCTGCGGTGCCGAGAATAATCTGTTTCAATTTTTTATCGTCCCTTAATTTCTCATTTTTTTCTTTCTGAAATATTCAAACCCATAGGATGCGCCCAGCAGAAAAAGAGCAAGCCCGCCAATAAATGGCACCTGGGCATCCGGTCTGAACATTCTGCAGATCACAACGGCAAAAACACAGCTGAAAATGGCCCTGACAATCAATATCAAATATTTGTTCATGCGGGTTAACCTTAGTTGTAATTCTTATGAATTGAAAAATGTAATAAAAATAGAATCCATGGTCAATAGAAGTTTCTTGTCAGCATCGCAAAACGGGGCTTGCGGTCGCATTATTTTAAGAATATAATAAAAACCTCTTGAAAAGATAAAAACGGTCTGTTACATAATGCTACTTTCTATGGTGGGTGTAGCTCAGTTGGCAGAGCACCTGGTTGTGGCCCAGGTGGTCGTGGGTTCAAGTCCCATCACTCACCCCATTTGAAAATAACCGTTGCCGTCTTTCTGATGCAGCGGTTTGTTGCTTACGCGCCCGTAGCTCAGCTGGATAGAGCGCCGGACTTCGAATCCGTAGGCCGGGGGTTCGAATCCCTCCGGGCGTACCACGAATTTCAAAAAGGGTTATGGTTTGAGTGCCATAACCCTTTTTTTTATGCAAAAAATTTGAATCATTAACAAATCAAAGAAATTGACTTTATTCTTTATTCGTTTAAATATAAAAAATATTTAGTTAATAGATATTTCACTATGAAGGCATCCGATGAAAAAGATTCTTTTTATCACGGTATTATTGCTGCTTTTGACCGCGACATTCGCAACAGCCGCTGATGAGGATACCGGATGGCGGTGTGGAAATCTTTTAATTGAACAGGGCGTCCAATCATTTGAGGTGATTAATAACTGCGGGGAGCCAAATTCTAAAGAAGTCGTCGGTCACACGCAAGCGGGCGACTCGGGGGAGGGAGGGCTCATTATCGAGAAATGGATATACGGCCCGGAAGCGGGTTATTATTATATCCTCTATTTTTCTGCCGGTGTGTTGCAGAAAGTTTAATCTGAACCGGTTGGAGAGTAATCGGAATTTTGCGATGAAAATTTTGCCATCCGGGAGGCTGCGGCCAGGTGAAGGTAAATAATTCAGTTCTGGCCTCGCTACGAAACGTATCGTTTTGACTGAATTAAAGCTGAGAGGTGAGGGCTGATCCGGAATCGAGGCATTGGGAAATTTCTGATAGCCAGAATTTCGGCGCGATCAGCCGATCATTGCTTATGTGTTTAGTAATGATCAGCCGCATCTTGGAGATAAAAGAATATCCCGGATCGATTTTTTCGATTCGGGTTTTTATTTTAAAGGAGGTATCATGTATCTGTATTGGCGAATCAATAATGACTTGAATTGTCTCGGGGAAAGTATTTTATTCCACGACCCGGTTTTTATCAGGCGTTATCATCAATGGATCAGGCAAAATGCTTATGCCCTGGCCCTGGCGGAAGGTTTGATCGACATGGATTCTTCGAATGTCTGCCTGAACTGATCAGGCTTTTTTAACATTTTTTGAGGAAGAATTCTTTTCAAATCCAGAATCCGTTATTTCGTTGGGGAATGCAGCGCTATGTGGCTGAAAATATATGCACTGAAAATTTGTTTACTTAAGGAGGCAGTATGCCGTATTTTAAAATCGAAACCAACCAGCCGCTCGATGATTCAGGAGCGAAAAAACTTTCCAAAGCAGCGTCTTCATTTTTATCCGGCCTGCTGGGCAAACCGGAGCGGGTGATTATGGTGTCAGTGTATCACGGTACTGAGATGATGTTTAATGAAAGCCCGTTGCCGGCGGCGTATATTGAAATCAAGAGCATCGGGCTCAAGCCGGAAAAGTGTCCGGAGTTTTCCAAAGCGGTTTGCGGGTTTATTGAAACGGCGCTACAGGTTCCGCCTGAGCGGGTTTATATCGATTTTACAGATATAGACGGGAAAATGTTCGGGTGGAACAAACAAACTTTTTAATGAAATGCCGAAGATTGTGATCTGTTCATACATAGGGGGTTATCTGTGAAAATCGAATTTGTTAAAAAGATAACCGATTATTTCCATCTGAATATGTTTGAAATAGCTTATTCAGACACCAGTGGCCGAAAAAGGATCTGGAGCTTTGCATCCCGAAATGATCCTCCTAAATGTGTATCCGGACATTTTGAGAGACCGGATGCCGTTGTCATTGTGCCATATCATACAGAAAAAAAACAAGTGGCGATCATTAAAGAGTTCCGGGTGCCTCTGGGAGATTATCAGTACGGATTTCCTGCGGGCCTTGTGGATGACGGAGAGACAATAGAAACGTCGGTTAAACGGGAACTTATGGAAGAAACCGGATTGACGCTGATGCGAATAAACAAAATCAGCCCGCCGATTTATTCATCTTCCGGCATGACGGATGAATCCATTGCAATGGTTTATGTGGACTGTTCCGGTAAAACGTCGAGCCTGGGGAATACCAGCTCCGAGGACATTGAAACCCTTTTTCTCTCCCGGGATGATGCAAGGGTCCTGTGCAACAACGACCAGGTAAAGTTTGATGTGAAAACATGGCTGGTGCTCTCCATGTACGGGGAGACCGGTAAAATTTGACGGTGTCGAAAAAAAGCGGTTTACCTGCTGAACAGTCTTCTGATTTTTATGGAAGGGGTCAGATGTCGGGAAGACAGTTCTGAACTCTGACACCTGGACACTTCTTTGGTAATATCTCTTTACACCGTTTTGCTGCATCCTGTTATGTTTCAGGTCCAAGAAACACCATGGTTTCCACGTGAAGGGTCTGCGGGAAAAAGTCATAAGGTGTAATTTGAATCACTTCATAACCGGTTGCTGCCAGGTGTGTCAAATCCCGACGAAGGGTTCCCGCGCTGCAGGAAAGGTATGCCATTCGGTCCGGTTTATAGGTGGAAGAAATCCATCCTAAAACTTCTGGCTCCAGTCCGGTTCTCGGGGGGTTCACATAAAGCAGCCGATCGCCGTCCCGCGGATGGGAGTCCGCCCATCGGATCAACTGGGGGATGCGGTCACTGCATTTACCTCTTAATATCTCCGCGTTAGAGGCATTTACGCGGGCACACGCCACCGCCTCACCTTCTAATTCCACACCTATTAAATTTGGACATTTCTTTTGCCATCTGGCAAGTCCGGCCCCGATACCGCAATAAAGATCAATGAAGATGTCTTTTCCCGCCGGGTCAAGAAAGTTTTCCGCTGCTGTCAGCGCCTGGCTGTAAAGGAGGGGAATCAGCTGATGAAACACGCGAGGGCCGTATAAAAATTTACTTTCATCAACGGATTGCGGGGATCCGGAAAGCAGATGCCACCCATTTTTTGCAAATACTTTTTTCCCGGCGCAGGGATGCAGGTGTAGCCAGAGGCCGTTAATGCCGATATTCTTTAAATCGGTGATCAGAGGATCGTCAAGCCATAGTAAACCCGGCATCTGTTTTGACTTGATCACCAGGGTGACCTGGTTGCCGGTCTGCACATAATACGCCATGGGGAAAAGATCGGCTTCGGGCAGGCGGGCTGAAAACAGTGAAACCGCATCGCGGATTTGTTGTGTGTGGACCGGGCAGTCATGGATCGGGATAACGGTGTCATTTCTCATCAGCCCGAATCGCCAGCTTCCATATTCCCATTGGGTGGACAGACACACTTTGCCCCGGTAGCTCCTTCGGGATTCTTCATCAACGGATCGGATGGGTTCAAATTTTGCCGCCCAGGCAGAAAGTTTGTTTTTTAACCATTTTTCCTTTTGAGCCAGGCTCTGTTCCCGGGTTAAGTATCTGTGCGCGCATCCCGGGCATTCCGTCACGCACCCGGATGGTTTATTCGTCGTTAGTCTTTCCGTCACTGGTCGGTTCATTTTTTGTGTGGACTTTAAGTCGCTGAATGGATAGCTGCTTTGCTGAATTTTACTTTTGCCGGGATTGGTTTGCCCGGCATTAAGTTTAAGATGGCCCTGTCGACAGAATAACATTAAGGATAACGCCATGGTTTTTTGATTCTGTATTATCGGAAACATTTTGCTGGTACAACAAAATTCAATGGACTGTTAATCGGGGATAATGTGTTTTGATATGATGATGCGTGCAGTCTTGCGCCCGTGTTTTGGTTGGTAATCCTATCAGGGGATCGGCAGGATCAGGCTGAAAGTGGATCCAATGCCTTCCTGGGTTTCAAATTCGATCATACCGTTGTGAGCCTCAATGATTTTCTTTGCAATCGCCAGTCCGAGTCCGGTGCTGGTTTCTCCGCCGGTGGGGCGGATGCTGAGCCGATGGAATTCAGAAAACAGCAGGTGCTGCTCTTCTCGGGGAATACCCGGGCCTTCATCAGTTACACTGAATTTGACGATATCCCCCTCCTGCTTCAGTCTTAAATAAACGTTCGATCCGATCGGCGCAAATTTGATGGCATTGGTGATCAGGTTGTCCACTGCCTGTCCCATCCGGTGTTCGTCAAACGCAATTTCCGGAATGATGGTCAGTTCTTTGTGAATGGAGATATGTTTTTTGTCAGCCTGTAATTGAACCATCTGAATTCTTTCCAGGATTAACTTATTCAAAGATCCATTCTTCTGTGAGATCTGCATGTTGCCGCTCTCGATGCGTGAGATGTCCAGAAGATCATTAATCATCGCGAGCATATTTCTGCTGGTGGAATGAATGATGTTTAAAAATTCGTTTTGTTCTTCGTTGAGCTTGGCGGAATCCTTCATAAGCAGTTCACTGAATCCACGGATCGATATGACCGGATTCCTGAGATCATGGGCGACGATACCGATGAATTTATTCTTCATTTCGTTGGTGCCAGCAAGTTCTCTTTGTTTTTCAATCAGTTTTCTTTCAAGGCCCACGATTCTCTCGCCAACCTTGATTCTGGCGATCAGTTCCTGGAGGTTTACGGGTTTCATGATGTACTCATCAACGCCTGCGTCAAAGCCTTCAATCAAATCTTTCTTTTCCTCTTTGGCCGTCAGCATGATAATAAACACATAATTGCTTTTTTGTTTTTCGCGAAATTTGCGGCAGACATCGATCCCGTCCATTCCCGGCAGGACCCAGTCAATCACGGCAATGTTAATGGGATGTTCGATAATGGACGTGAACGTTTCAATACCGTTTGAGGCCTCAAAGACATTGTATCCCTTTTTTTTCAGGTATTGAGATACCATTTTTCGGGTTGTGGCATCATCATCTGCTATGAGTATGTTCATCATTTTTTTTAGTGTCGCGGTATAGGGTTAATAGAACTTACCGGTTCATGTTAAATGGAGACATCCTTATATACAAGCTTGTCATTGATATGAATGAGCAAAGCGTCTGAATAAAAAAGGACTTGCGTTCCAATCGAGAAAAGTCTGCCGTCATTGTCAGCTTGAGTGCAGCGATTGGAGTTCCTCAAAGGTGGTCAGGCCCCGGAGCACTTTTTTTATTCCATCATATTCCTTGCTTTGAAATCCATCCTGTTTACTTTTGTTTTTTATATCACTGATCGTTGCGTTCCGGCTGATCAAATTTTTGATGTCATCATTGACCGCCAGGAGTTCCTGGATACCGATATGCCCATGGTATCCGGTTTGCTGGCAATATGGGCAGCCGGTTGCGCGATAAACAACCACTTTGGGGGTTCCGGAGAAAATAAACAGGTCTTCCATTTCTTTGGGCGACAGCTGATACCTTTGTTTACAATGATCACACAGCCGCCGAACCATCTGCTGATTGATGATGGTGGTGACTACCGGGCCAATGCTTAGCCGGGTGATGCTGAGAGCATCAAATACATCAGCGGCATTGATCCCTGCAATGATAAAGAGTCCGGAATCAGCGGCATCCCGCAGGGCACCGGTGATTTCCGGATCGTTGATGTTCTGGACATAGATGACATGCGGATGGTGGTTCAGGCAGGACTTAAGGGCATCAGTGCGCGTAAAATTGGCTTTCGGGTTTACCTGGTACTGTTCAATCTCTTTGAGCAGCCAGCTGGGAGAATCTTCCACGGTCATAATTTTCTGAGTGCCTGCAGATCGAATCTCTTTGATGATGGAATAGGCGAGACTGCTGAAATCCGATAGAGCAGGTCCGGAGACGAGCATGATGCCTTTGGGGGGAGCGAGCTGGTGTTCGAGCAGGCGCAACTGTTTGATGGACAGTTGCATATCGGGTAGTTTCGGTATTTGCTGCAATGCCTGTCGATTCATTAGTTTCAGGAAAATTTTTTCCCCGAATTCCGTGGGCAGACTCAGAAACTGGATATCGAATTTTTTCCCCGGGGTCGGGAAAATGATCCGGCTGTAATATGCGTCCTTTTCCCCTGCTTTATTGGCTTTCGCCATGCTTTTCAGGTTTTTCAACAGCTGATGATATACGGTTTTTTCAATCTGAAGTCGTTCATGAAAATTTCCGTTGATGATAAAAAAGATCCTGGCAATATGCTCTTCCGGATCAATTTGAATCTCACTGGTATGTTCGGTAATGCCCAGCAGAATCAGGCAGACATGGAGTTGCTTGATGGATTCCTTGCCCGCGATTTCTTCAAACACTTTTTCGCTGATTGGACTGTCCGCTTCAAACACCTTGCTGGTGGATATTTTCGTAAAAAACTCATACAAAGCGGTATTGGTCTGATACTCATTTTCAATCGCCCATTCAATATCCTGGGGTAATGCAAAGACTAGATTCACCGGTCCCTTGATGATATTTTCAATCTGAATTTTCAACGCCTTATTATCCGGAATCGGAGTGGCCACGGTCACCGTATCGCCCATCTGGTATATGGGGATGGCATAATGCTGCCGGGCAAACCGTTCCGGTATTTTCCGGACCACCTTCGATTGAAACAGGGATTTTTCAAGGTCAACGTGAGCGATGCCGATGGAGTCGCACCATAGCTGGCACAACTGCCTTTTGGTGCCGATGCCGCTCTGGATCAGGGTCGCCAGGACATCCAGGGCATTCCCATCCAGTTCAAAGAGCAGATCGGATATGAACTCGTCGGGAATAAACTGCTTTTCTTTTAATAACTTAAAAAAAAGTGGATTTTCAATTTTTGGCGGTTTCATCATCGGTAATGCAATGTCCGGTATCAGGGGGTCTTTTTTTTCTTAAGATTCGCGATCATCAGCTCGGTGATCGTCTCCTGTGGAATATTTTTCTCCTGGCTCACATCCTTCTTCTGCTCGTGGAGGTCGTCATCAATCTCCTGGAGTATGTCGGCCAGATTGTATTTTTCTTTGGGGATCATTTTATAATTCTGCCTGAAGGGATTCGCGGTAAACGGTCCAGGTTTGCTTGATGACATCCCGCATCTCATCAAGGGGGAGGTCTTTGCGGATGAAACCGGAAGCCCCGAGTTCGATACAGTCTTCCACTGTCTCTTTATCGGTCAGGGATGTCAGCATGATGATAAAAGCGTTCGGGAATTTTTTTTTAATTTCAGAAAGAGCCTCTTTCCCTGATTTCAACGGCATATTGATATCAAGAAGCAGCATATTGGGTTTCAAGGTGTTGAATAATGAGACAGCTTCTTTGCCATTGCCGGCTTCTCCGACGATCTCACAGTTCATGCTCTTAATGACAGTGGTGATGAGTTTTCGGACATGATCTTCGTCATCGACGACCAAGACACGCATTTTTCGTTTCGGCTTCATCTCAATCAGCTTTAATATTGTGTTTATTAAACGAGTATTCGCCACAATCGTTTATTATACTGTATTCTTGCGGAATTTATCTGTGAATAATAACTTAATCTATTTATAATTGCAACCAATTATATCAGACACTCAATAAACTCAATATGGAAACGGACTATTTGATCATAGTAAATTTCATAATCATTGAATTGACGAACGGCCGGTTAAATCATACATCACACGGCTGTCGGACCGGTTCGGCAAAATACCGGGTCGGTTGAAAAAACTGCCCGGGAAATTTCGAATGAAACGTTCCCGGGCAGTTTTGAGGAAATCAACTATTTGGATTCAACGGTCCGGTTTTCTATCCTGAAATTCGTGTTCGCAGGGTATTGAAAACCGTTATGGGTAATCGTTCTTCAACAGCAAGTTAAAGGGCTTTGGCCATTAATTCGCCGATGATTTTGCTGAAGCGGGCAGGGTTTTCAATTTTTCCGCCTTCCCCGACAATTGCCAGGTCATAAATCAGGTTGCTGTAATCTTTCAATGAATCATCTTCCTGATTCTTATCATAAATCGACTGGATTTTTTCCATCACCGGGTGACTGATATTCAGTTCGAGAATCCGCTTTGAGGCCGGCATGGA
>JAHECJ010000035.1 GCA_024641805.1 Desulfococcus sp. | reverse complement strand
CAAATCCTTTCCGTCGCTTACTATCTGTTTCAGTTCGCTCCCGGAAATTTTGAAGGTAAAAATGGGAAATTCATTATTCACCATCCGGAGAATATCCGAATTGGTGATTTTCCCGGAAATACTCCGGGTCACGATGGTATTTTTTTCCAATATGGCGACCTCTGCCCCATAACAGTGACGAAGCAGCTGGGCGACCCGGGTATCATCCAAATCGACCTCGCAGCAGGAATCGGCCACCACCACCTCTCCCCCTTCATAGGCAAACCTTTCTTTCCAAATCGTCAGCCGGTTTCTAAATTCAATATAATTCGCGTCACGGATGGGGAAAGATCCGGTCGCATGAAACTCAAAAGAGTCAACGGCAAGGTCCTTATCCGCCGAAAGCATCAGCGTATAGAAGCCGCTGGGGTTGGTCAGTGTCACAATGGATCTTCCGGACCGGATATCCACCCGTTCGGCCTTTGAGGCATACAAATCCCCTGTTGAATCCCCGCCGCTGATGCACAGCGAAATCTCACCGTATCTTTGCATCATAGCGAGATTGTCCGAATAGGATCGGCCGGAAAGCACGACCATATAATCGATATCCTGCTTCTGAAGATCGACGATACAGCGATCAAGGACCTCGTTAAAACTTTTTAAGGTGACATTTAGAAGTTTTTTTTCGGCGATATCAAAAAATCCCTTTTCTGATGAAATACCGATAAACGCGATTTTTTTACCTTTTACAGATTGAATAAAATACGGCAGAAATACCGGATTGCCTTTTTCTTCAATGTTTGCGGAAAGCAGGCATGTATTTTTTCCCTTTTCCAAAAACTCCAGATTGCTGATGCCGATTTTTAAATCCTGGGCTGATATAAGGGTGGCGTTGTAATGCAGATATTCCAGATAATCCATCATTATGGAGCCGTATGAAAACCGTGAAAGAAGTCCCGGGTAAAATGCATTTCCCAGGTCAAGAAACAGATCCGCGGGCCTGCTTTTCTGCTCATTGATCAGGGATTGCGCCATGATCAGCATGGGGTCTTCCGTGTCCTGTTTTTCAGCGGAAACGACAAACCTGCCGTTTAGATTCGACGTCAGGAGGAGCTTGATATGATCGTTATCCGCACTGGCTGAAGCGGGTGCCATAATGTTGGCCAGCATCAAGCAGGAGATCAACAGGATGGTTTTCCAAAAAAGATGAAAAATTGTGTTCAATTGCCCTTTCAATTCCGTTTTTATTGACTGCCATTCTGTTTTGAGGGTTCAGGGACTGATCCGCGCTGCTGGTTCAGTGAGTCTATCATGGCCTGCTTTTCTTCGATGATTTTCTGCAGATTCTGGCTGGACTTCAAGAGTTCCTGGAAATCTTTTTCTCCTTTTTTTATTATCTGGTCCTGTTCCTGGACGATTTTCTCTAAATTGGTTATCCGCACCTGAGATTCCGCCTGACTCGTCTCCATTGATTTGATGACAATGTCTTTCTCATTTAACTCCTGCGTTGATAATGACAACTGATCTTCCAGCGCCTTTACTTTTGTTTCATACTTTGTTTGTAATAACTCGCGCTCGGAAGTAAAAGCGGCCTGCTGTTTTTTCAATTGTTCATTAAGAGCCGACACGTCATCTGCATATTTCTTCTCAAGCGCCAGATTCGTCTCAGTCAGATTCAAGATCTTCTCATCACTTGTTTCTTCAAGCCACATCAACTGATCGCTGAGATCATCATACGCTTCATTTATCCGGGTCATATCCTCATTGTATTGACAATGCAGCGATTCAAGGGCCACACGCAAATCTGATAGCGCCGCATTCAGTTTATTGACCTTCGCCCGGTATTGCATATTTTCGGTTTTCAAGACTTCATTTTCGCGCAGGGCCAGCTTCCGGTTCTTCCGCATCAGCCGATTCTCAGCCTTAAGCTCGTCGTCCTTCGAACCGGTGTCCATGCCTGAAATCGTTGCGCAGGATACCACCATCCACAACGCGCATAATAACACCATCAATTTTCGCATACTGTTTCTTCTTGAAAGAATAGGTTTTTATCAGGCTGAAACAATTTCCCGTCATAGAGAATCGTTTCTTAAGTTCTTTGTCTATTTTTAATTAAGTTCCGCTGCCAAGTTCCAGTCGATATTTATTTATAACGGCCAGCTGAATCTGGAACCGAAGAGGACATCAAAATTCAAGATTTCAAGGCCGCGCAGATAGGGGTCTGATCGCTCTTCACTGAAAGGTCGGAGACTTCCGGTGGTGTCCATCACAAAATCACGATGGACAACCGGATAACGGGAAATCCCTTGCTGCAGATACCGCATATATCCGGGGACGGGGATTCCCATCGCGTGAAGCATGATTGCCGGAAAATAGGCCGGGCTCAGATTCTCCGGAATATCTTTCGCGTCGATCATTCCTTTTGGATAGCTATAGATAAGCCCGGGCACCACGGAACTCTGATATTCTTTATCGATGCCCGCCTTGAGCTTTCCCAATTCACCATACAATGCGATGCTGAAGCTCGGTTGATGATCGCCGAAAAACAGACAGATAACCGGCTCTTTCCGCCTTTTCAGATATTTTATAAGTCTGCCCAACTGTTTGTCGGCATCCTGAAGACCGGTCAAAAAGCACTCCGTTTCATACCCCAACCCCTCGGATAATGGATGTTCAAAATGGGCATCATTGACCTCATATCGCCCCGGCATATAGGGTCCATGGTTTTCCATTGAAACCACGTGAATAAAAAACTTCCCTTCGGATGCATCTATCACTTCTATAATTTTATCCACCAGCGCTTCATCCGAGGTATAAAAACCCTTTTTCGCTTCCGGGTCAAACTGATCAATGGAAATGAATTGATCAAATCCAAGATTGGGATAGACAACGTTGCGGTTCCAGAACCATGGATGGAATGGATGTATGGCAATCGTATGGTATCCGTTTTCCTTAAGAATCCATGCCAGCGAAGGCGTCGGCCGATGAAGATAATGGTCAAAAGGGATGGCGCCGGACGGGAGAAATGCATTAGACAATCCGGTAAGTGACTCAAATTCAACCAGACTTGTATTTCCGGCGAATGTGGGGGAAATCATCCGAAAGTGCGGATATTGAGAAGCCAGTTTCTTGAAATTCTCGAGATAGTTGCCCGGAGTTTCATACAAGGTACCGGCCAGATCGGAAAAAGATTCGCTCATGAAAAAGATCACACTGGGGTGCGGCGTGTCAACCGATACGTCCTTAATCTCCGGTTTCTGGTTGTTTTCCAACAATCTGGATACCTGAGCCCTTCCGTATCCCTCCGGCCGGGAAAGCAGCAAAGGTGAAATATTCATGGAAAAAGAAAGGATAGACCCATTCTGCAAATAATTCTGGGGCTGGTTCCAGACGATATTTTCAACCCCCAGATACCGGATAGGATCCGCGGATGCATTCCAAAACAGGCCCATGGCGATGACCGCCGTACCCGTAAAAAAAATACGAGATCTGATCCGTAACGGTTTTTTTCTCCTTTTAAACAAATAGACAAACAGGCAAGCCAGAATAATGCCGGCAGACAACCCCCAAAAAATCATTTGCTTTGAATTTATTGCCACGCCCAGGGCGCCCAATTGCTTTATATAAAGAAGGTCCCATGCCAACAAAGGGCTATGAAGAATCTGGAGCTTCAGCATGTTCACCGCACCGAAAAGCAAAAGTGTCAAAACCCCAATGAAAAGGCCTAAACGCATTCTTCCCGTCAATCCGACAAGGGCTGCAAAAAACGCCGCGACCAGGAAAATATTTAATGCAAACGCCTCCGGCTGGTCAATGATCCACTTCAGAATTTCCAGAAAGGATTGCCTGCCGAACCATTCAAGTGCGACAACACTTATACAAACGGCGGGCAGAAATAATAACGCCCACCTTTTAAACTCAGATTTTTTATTATTTGCACTCTTCATATTGAATCCATTTATATAAATAACATAGCGATTTTTTTCACCTGATTTTTTACTAATACATCGGATAAAGCAATAAACATTTCACTCAACGTTACGATTGTCGGTGCCGGGAATCCTATTTTGAAAGCGCCTTCCAAATCCGCCGCCTCTAATTTTAAAAAATAATACGATTCAGATAGCATAAATACATTTTTGTATGTCAATATGCTAAAAATTACAAATTTGTAGTACTGTATCTCTCCTTTTCGACATC
This sequence comes from Desulfococcus sp., assembly GCA_024641805.1. Taxonomy (GTDB): domain Bacteria; phylum Desulfobacterota; class Desulfobacteria; order Desulfobacterales; family Desulfosalsimonadaceae; genus SURF-3. The sequence continues at coordinate 6,188 of JAHECJ010000035.1, read as the reverse complement.
GGCTTTTTATTCAAAAATTTTATATATTATTTTATATCAAGTAGTTATTGAATATAATATTTATTCCGCCCCAATTGGCATGCCCTTTGCTCATACAGTACTCAGAACGACCAAACCGGGGGTCCAATTTAAATACAAATTTCAACCCTTTTTAATAATAAAAAAAATCGTAACAATCGGGAGGATCTAACAATGAGAATCATAAGTTTACTGCTTATTCTGCTCGCAACCGGTATTTTACCTGCATGGGCAGGCGACGAGGTTATTTCACTGGAAACAAACAAAGCGGCCATCGATGCGGTCCAGGTCCATACGGATTATCTCTGGACACTGATCGGGGCGATTCTGGTATTTTTTATGCAGGCCGGATTTGCACTGGTGGAAACCGGCTTTACCCGCGCCAAAAACGCCATCAACATTTTAATGAAGAACCTGATGGATTTTGCCCTGGGGTCGCTGGCATTCTGGGCCATCGGCTTTGCGCTCATGTTTGGTGCGACCCAAACCGGATGGTTCGGGACTTCCGGATTTTTCCTGAGTGATTTTGCCGCTGGCGGCGATCCATGGGTGCTGGTTTTCTGGATGTTCCAGTGTGTGTTTGCCGCAACCGCAGCCACTATTGTATCCGGCGCCATGGCCGAACGGACCAACTTCATCGGTTACATTCTATACAGCGTGATCATCTCGGCCTTTATTTATCCCATATTCGGGAGCTGGGCATGGGGCAGCCTTTTTCACGGCAACGGCTGGCTGGAAGGGTTCGGCTTTATCGACTTTGCCGGTTCCACGGTCGTCCACTCAATCGGCGGATGGGCTGCATTGGCCGGTGCCATCGTGCTTGGTCCCCGACTGGGAAAATATACCAAAGACGGGAAAACCCGGCCTATTTTAGGCCATAATATCCCCCTGGCCGGCCTTGGCGTCTTTATTCTCTGGTTCGGATGGTTTGGATTTAATGCCGGTTCCACCACAGCCGCATCCACTGATATTGCTATGATTGCCGTGAACACCAACCTGGCGGCCGCAGCCGGAGCATCTATGGCTATGATTATCTCCTGGATCATTTTCGGAAAACCGGAAGTCGGCATGTCCTTAAACGGCGCCCTGGCCGGTCTTGTTGGGATTACGGCCGGTTGCGCCAATGTCTCCCCGACCAGCTCGGTCATCATCGGCGCTATCGCCGGTGTTCTTGTTGTCTTTTCAGTCCTGTTTTTTGAAAAAATCAAAATTGACGACCCGGTCGGCGCCGTATCGGTTCACGGGGTCAATGGCGCCTGGGGGACCCTTGCAGCCGGAATTTTCAATATCGGCGGCACATCCGCATCCATGATCGGTGTGCAGCTCATGGGAATCGGCACCGCATTTTGCTGGAGCTTCGGCACTTGTTTTATTATTTTCAAACTGATTGACAAGGCTGTGGGCTTAAGGGTTTCCCCTGAAGAAGAAATGGAAGGGCTGGATTTCTCGGAACATGGCGGCAATGCCTATCCCGACTTTGTTGAAGTAACATCAAGCGGATCTGCGTTATAATACCGTGAAAACAGTATTCGACCAAAAATGGTTATTACATAAAACCACTTTCAACCCACAGGTAAATACATTTACCGACCGCTGAATCTTCTCCCCCGGAGGTTCAGTATCCAGCCGGGCCGGCAGCCACACTTCTCCTGCCGGTCCGGCTTTATTTTTTCAGCGTTATTTCGTCCACTTTCAAGCCAAACAAAAACATCCGGATCCAGGCCATTCCCAACTTCAGCACGGTCACATCATCGGATTTGACCTTCACCCGGAGCTGGGATTTAACTTTATATCGCTTCAAAAAACTGCTGTTTAAAACAAAATCCCGGAATGCATCCGTATTATAAACCGCCATAAACGCCATTTTCCCTTTCTGGCCATTGGGGCCTTCGCCGCCGAACGGATCATTTTGAAACAGCCGGGCCACTTCCGCCCATTGAACGGTCATCTGGTTGTAAAATGCCGCCTGCTGGTCCGCCTCCCACGATGCCAGGGTCCAGGAAGTTTTTTCATGCCAGCCCTGGCAGAAATCCGGGGGCCTGAAAAAGTGCACCAGGCGGGTCTGATGCTTTCGGGCATCATAATACAAGCCATGCTCCACCGGAAACGCCCGGCAGGTATGGGGCCGGTCCAGGTAAACCCGGCAGCCTGCTTCGGTTAAAAAGGGGCAGGTCTTTTCTGCGTTATCGGCCATGCGAAGCAGCACGTCCGGAAAATAATGGCCGGGCCGTACAATAATGTCCGTATGTTTTTCAATAAAATCTTCTGAAGACAGTTTCAGGTTCTGCTTCAGACGGATCACATCATAGGGGTTTAAAAAAAAATTCAGATTCCGGCAGCACAAATTAAAGCATGAAACCTCAGGATGGCATCGGAATTCAAACGTATCCGACGCACCTATCAGGCGGCCCCCAATACCTGACTGAATATAGGATTGGATTTCCGACAAATCACCTGTTTCAATAAATTTCATAAAATTTTCTCCGGATCTTCAACGAGCATTTGCGCCACGGTTTTTTTAAATTTATCTGTTATGCCGGTCAGTTCTCTTACCCCTCGTTCCAGACGGGCCATTTTCTGGTAAAACGGGGTTCGGTTAAATTCCAGATATGCTGTCTCACCGCACTGCTTCTCGAATTCATGGCATCCCGGGCCAAGAATTTTATTCCGAACCGGGTGCGCGAATTCATGGGGGATTCCATGGAGCCGGCAAATCATGGGGCGGTATTCATAAAGAATGCACAGCCCTTTTTTGTTGAGCGGACACATAATCTGCGGGACAATTCCCGAATCTTCGGCCTGGCGGACTTTTTCTGTGACCTCCTCTGCTTCTTTCCGGACCGCTTCCCGCAGAGATTCATCCAAGCCGGCAAATCCCTTCTGAAGATACAGAAACTCAATGAGCGTATGGTGGAAAAAACGGGTCAGGCAGCAGTTGTCCGAACATCCGGCGCAGTGGAAACCGTATGCATCCGAAATCTCGCCGTACGCATGATCCATCCGGTCATACAACAATTTCAAATCATTTAAAAAATCTATATATTTATCGAACATTCCGGATGAATCCAATTTGACGAAAGGTCCCTTGCACGGGGGATTCCCGACGGGTTAGACCAGTGGGGCAGGCACAAAGATTTCATTGTACAGGTTTAATATATATCGGTCCGTAATACTGGCGATAAAATCACAGATGACCCGCTCGCGCGGGACTTTATGAGAATAAATCACATCAATTTCAATACTTTTGAGCCTTGAAGGTAAATCATCCGGATTATTTATAAAATAGGTATAAATTTCGGAGATCATTTTTTTGGCTTTGACAAATTCCGCATGCACCTTTTCTGACCGGTACACGTTATCATAAAGGAATTTCCTCAAATTCATCATAGCCGAAAAAACCGGCTGGCTCAGCTTCAACTCCATGGTGTCATTACACACCCTGCTGGAATAGATCAAATCCCGGATCATGGTGGTGGCCCGCTGAGAGTGGGAGTTGCCCAACACCTCCGAACAGGATTTCGGCACCTGGTCCCGGGTAATCACGCCGCTGCGGATGGCATCATCCAGATCATGATTTAAATACGCAATAATATCCGCGACCCTGACAATCTGACCTTCAACGGTGCATGCCTTTTCCGAGGGGTCCAACGGCAATATATTTCCAAAACCCTTGGAATGCTTTATAATTCCATCTCTGACCTCATATGTCAGGTTCAGGCCTTCCCCGTTTCGCTCCAGGACATCCACCACTCGGAGGCTCTGGATATTGTGGGAAAAGTCCGGCGAAAAAATTTCCTTTAACGCTGTTTCGCCACTGTGACCGAAGGGCGTGTGACCGAGATCATGCGCCAGTGCAATGGCCTCCGCCAGGTCCTCGTTCAACCGCATGGCCCGGCTGATGGTGCGGGCGACTTCGGCCACTTCAAGGGTATGGGTCAGGCGGGTTCGGTAGTGATCGCCCAGCGGGGAGAGAAACACCTGGGTTTTATGCTTTAATCGTCTGAATGAATTACAAAAAACGATCCTGTCCCGATCCTGCTGGTAAACCGTTCGAACCGGACAGGGTGCCTCCGGACGCGCACGGCCCCGGGAGTTGCACGACAGCATACCGAAGGGCGAGATAAACGACGCTTCTCTTTCTTCAAACTCCTCACGGATGGACATTGCCGTTTCGGTATCTTGTTTGTCTTTTTCTATATTTTCAATAGGATGCATAGTCATTTGTGTCAAATTCAACCAAGTGCGTTCAAGCACCGGGCCGGTTGATTAAACGCACTATAAGGTAAAGCTATATCAACAGGTTTCAAAAAATGTAAAGTATTTATTCCGTCGACTTGTCGACTGCTTCACTGGCCACTCTTGTGACAGCCACAGTGAAATCAGCAGAACAGATTTAAATTGGGGCGGCCGTTCAGTTCCGGTGATTCGTCAAAAAATGCATCCACCACGGACGCCATTTCGGAAAAATCATTCGCGCGGCATAGTTTTTTAGAAAAACTGTGGCCAAATTGAAAAACAGCGGCATTATAAACCGCCATTTTCTTAAATTTCCGGATGGCCGGCGTGGGCTCATAATGTTTGCTGAAAAGAAGGATCATCTGCTTGAAACTGTTTCGGTAAGTTTCCAAATCCACAGCGCATCCATGACTCCATTCGGAAAACACCCATGGCTTTGCAATGGCGATCCGTCCCAGCGAAACCCCGTCGCAACCGGTGGTTTCAATCATTTTTTCACAATCATCTTCAGTAAAAACCTCACCGTTTCCAAACACCGGAATCGACACGGCCTGCTTCACTTCCCGGATATACTTCCATTTCGGCGGCCGGGACCGGCGGTCCGGGGCCACCCTGGGATGGAATATCAGTGCGTCCGCGCCGGCATCTTCAAACCGTCGGGCCAGATCCACGGCAAGATCGGGGCGGTCCTCCCACCCGGTCCTGAATTTCACCGTCAGCGGAATATCGACTGCCGTGCGGACATCACGGACCATCTTCACCGCAAGATCGGGGGTTTTCAAGAGCGCCGCGCCGGAATTTTTTTTGCAAATGGCGGCCACGGAACATCCGAAATTAAGATCCACCCCGAAAAAGCCCTCAACCTCCACCCTTTTGGCCGCCGACACCATAATTTCCGGGTCCGGGCCGAATATCTGGCAAACCAGGCGCGAAAGTTCTTCATTCCGCCACCGGAAGACCGGTGATACATATCTATTTTCCTGGGGGATGGACCTGGCGCTGCACATTTCGGTATACAGCAGGCCGCACCCGCCATAACCGTCCAGCAGTTCACGGTATGCCACATGGGTCAGCCCGCTCATGGGAGCAAGAAGCAACCGTCCCTCAATGACGCGATTACCGATTTTCAGCGGTGTGTTGATGAATTTTCGGGTACCTTCTTTCATGAGGGGCTTATAAATGATTTTTTTAGCAATCGCAAGCGCATCGGAGAATCAGCTATTTTTTTCCGCCGAAAGGACCGTGGAAAATTTGATGAAAAGAATAAACATCGAACCTCAAAAATTGAATCAAAGACAAGAGCAGGAATTTAATCAGAAAGCTTCGGAAACCCCTCGACATCATACTTCGACGTTCAAGATTGGGCGTTGAACATCCATCTGTAATAATTCATCTTTATCTCAACTCACCCGCGAATTCATCCAACGCCGTATCTATGGGAATGGCAAATCCCATTCCTTCGAAATTGCGGGTCAGTTCTTTTAACGTATTAATGCCGATGACCTGACCTTTTTCATTGACCAGGGGGCCGCCGCTGTTGCCGGGATATATTTGCGCATTGGTCTGAATATATTCGTCGGTAAAACCGGACACCGTACCGTCTTTCATGGTATCGGCAATGTTGAGCGGACTTCCTATTGCCCAGACTTTCTGCCGCTGGGCAACACGATTCATATCCGCCGGATAAATAAACGGGGTCCTGCATCCGTCGATTTTTAACAGTGCCAGGTCCAGGGTGCTGCTGGCGCGAACAAGATAGGCATAAAGGATTTCACCGTTCTTGAGCGTTATTTTAAAATTCCGGTTCACTCCAGCCACAGCCTGCTGATTTTCATAATCTGATTTTTCAGCCTCATAGTTTCTTTTCCCGTGCTTAAAATGCGCTTCTTTGCGTCCAAAATCTTCTTTTAATGTCTGATAATATTCCTGGCGCT
>JAHECJ010000547.1 GCA_024641805.1 Desulfococcus sp. | reverse complement strand
TATCAACAGATATCTCTATCATAAAATAACGTTTACGTTAATTAAAAATTTTCCAAGGGTGTTTTTTAGGTCTGCACCCAATAACTTCTTGACTCCCTGATTAATTTACTGGTAAATTTTTTGGAAAGTAAAGCTTTTCACTTTTCGATTCAAGACCCGTCTTAACAGACGAATTATTTCATATAACGGGGGAATTGCTATTCTTTTAGGAGGAGGGGGATGTGAGGGAATCAACAAGATTAATGCTTCAAAAACACGGCTGGCGCTTGGACCGGTTCGTCCATAATTACTATTATTTTCTTTTTTATTACCCGTATGTGGCGATTCTGCATAAATTCGTTCTGCTCCTGAAATACCTCACATGGTTCAAGCCGATTGTTCCGGTGGGGAAAATGGTGTTTAACCGCTATCATTCCAAGGTGCTGTCTGCCGGGGATACAGGTAAAATATTTTCCCTGAATGAGGACATCCGATATATATCCGATGAGAACAAAAAGATTGTTCCTTATAAATATGCCACGAAAATTATTTTTCAGGAACCGGAAAACATCGTGGTCATGGATTGCCCTTGCAAAAAATCCAATAACGCACCGGAAGAGGATATCAACTCGTGCCTGGCGGTGGGCAAAAGCGTTTCGTCTTTCTGGCTCGAACACTGCAAAAAATATCATCCCCGGAAAATTTCACAAAAAGAAGCCATGGCGATCATAGAGCATTTCCGGAAAAAGAAACACATCACCCAGGCTTTCTTTAAAGTCGCCACCGGTGGAAGCACTGGCGTCATCTGCAACTGCCATCCGGATACGTGTGTCAGTCTCCAGGCTACAAAGTTTTCCGGAAGAATTTCGGACCAGCTGTCCATGACCGCGAAATCAGGATATTCGGTCGTCTTTGACAATGAAAAATGCATTCAATGCCGGACCTGTGCCGATGTGTGCGGTTTTGAGGCCATGATGTTTGAAGACGGCCAACGGATTTACAATAAAGAACTGTGCATGGGGTGCGAACTCTGCGTTGAAAATTGTCCCCAAAATGCCTTATCGCTTTATATTGACCCGGATAAACCCCTGCCGCTAGATCTGGATATTGTCCGGGCAAGCGCTGCGAATGGAGTCTGACAATAAAGGATCGAATTAATGAAAGAATATGATGTTATAGTGGTCGGATCCGGCGCGGGAGGCTCCACCGTTGCCAGGGAAATGACCAATAAGGGGAAAACCGTTTTAATGCTGGAACGCGGTGGACGCGTGAATATGATGGGCAATACCCTGACCATGGCGCTGATTCTGAAATATTTCGGTCTGACCCGAAGCATTGAAAAAAACAGCGTGGTGTTTGCCGATAATTATGGGGGACTCTCCAACCTGACGGCCGGATGCGCAGCATCGCCCCCGAAGCTGGTATTTGACCCGGTGGGGATAGATCTTTCCCTTGAAGCTGAAGAAGCTCGCCATGAAATGCATGTCCAGAAGCTGCCCGATGCATTGGTCGGTCCATCCAATATCCGGCTCCTGGAAGCCGCAAACGATGCTGGTTTTTCATGGGATAAGATGGAAAATTTTATTGATCCGGCTAAATGTGTTCAGGGCTGCGGCCTGTGCATGCTGGGTTGCAAAACCGGTGCAAAATGGACGGCCCGTGTTTACGGAGATGAAGCCGTGGCCAACGGTGCGGATTTGAAACTGCATACCAACGTGAAAAAGGTGATCACGGATAACGGAAAAGCCGTCGGCGTCGAAGCTTCCCGGTTCGGTAAAAAAGCAAGATATCATGCCAAATCCGTGGTGCTTTCCGCCGGTACCGGCAATGTGGGCATTTTGCGCGCGGCTGGAATCAAGGAAGCCGGTCAGGGGTTCTGTTGTGACTGGCTCCAGTTTGCGGCCGGCATTATTCCGGGTATCAATTCCGTTAAAGCTAATCCCATGACTGTAGGTTCCCTCGATCATTATGAATCCGACGGCCTGGTTGTACTTCCGGTTTTTCCCAACTGGTCCCAGTTTGGAGTTCTGTTGGGGTTGATGGGCCCCAAAAACCTGTCACGATTCCCCAACTTCTGGAAATATACCGGGCTAATGGTAAAAATCCGGGATGAATCTGCGGGAGAAATTTATACGGACACGTCTTTTTCCAAACCTGTAACATCAGGCGACAAAAAGAAGCTGGATAAGGGCGTGGGGATGATCAGGAAGATTCTCAAAAAAGCAGGGGCTGCGGATGAGAGTTTTATCGCGCTGAAACCCTCCGGCGCGCATCCATCAGCCACCTGCCGTATTGGTGAGGTGGTGAATCAAAACCTGGAAACCCGGGTGCCGAATCTGTATTGCTGTGACTCAAGCGTCTTCCCTTCTTCGTTGGGGCTGCCGGTGGTTTGGACGGTGGTTTCCCTGGGCAAGCGGCTGGCAAAACATCTGGATGGGAGAATCTGACAGCCGGGTTTTTTACCGGCATGTTTTTTCCCATGACAAAAATGATCTTCAGTGATTCGGATTCCAGTTCACGGGTCGATATTATGCTTAAAGTAAGATGTGATTTAATTACTTATAACATATCGAAACTTATTATAATATACCTAAAAGCATTCGAGTGGCCACTACCAGAAGCAGAATGGCGAAAAACCGTTTGAGTTTTTCCACAGGCAGACTATGAGCCAGTCGAACGCCCAGGGGGGCGGTGAGAACACTCGTGACGATCAAACCGGCCAGGGCAGGCAGGTATACAAAGCCCAAAGTGTATTGGGGAAGGTTTGCGGCGGAAAGGCCGTTATAAATGTACCCGACGGTCCCGGCAACAGCGATGGGGAAA
>JAHECJ010000034.1 GCA_024641805.1 Desulfococcus sp. | reverse complement strand
CCTTGGAGTAGCAAATGTTGTTCAGATGGTAAAACCACTGAACTGTGACCTGGCCCAAAGGGCCAGGTTTTCTAAGATTGAATAAATTGGCTCCTGAAAAATGGCATTGAAAAAAAATCATTGTTCATATAACATGTTTATTTCTAAGTTTTTTTATCCGGGCATTACCCTTGAACGTTGTGTGCGAAAATTTTTCTTGCTCTTTTAATTTTTTTAGAGTCGGGAATCCGATCATCATGATATCTGTTTTACGACAATTTTAAAAAGTGCTATTAGTTAAAAGTGTTGAATAGAAATACCTTTGACAAAAACACATTTAGGGATGATTTGAAATGCCGAATACAAACTGGATTAAAGAGACAAAAGGTTTTTCACTAATTGAATTAATGGTCATTGTTGCAATTATAAGCCTTCTCGCGGCCATTGCCATTCCGAATTACATAAACATACGCAACAAGCCCTATTGCAGCCAGGCGGAAACTGATGCGAATAATGTTAAATCCGCTCTTTTAGATTATTTCAGCATTCCTTCTCATGTTAACCTTCCGGATATCTCGGATCTGAAAGTAGTAACCAAAAACCCGGTAGTGATTTCCGGAGATCCGAATGCAACAATTGCTATTACGGTAACCGACAGAACAGGAAGATGTCCTATAAATTACCGCCGCGCGAGCTCGGATTGGGACACGACTGAAAGTAAATACACAAAATATATGTCAAAGGAATAAAATATACTGGTAACGGAAGATTTTTTTAAGGCGATCAAGCGGGTAATTTCAAAAAAAAACCCCCAAGGCATTATTTCTTTAGGATTGTCTCTCCCCTGATTCTCAGGAGAACACAGATAATCGATTCTGCTGCTTGCTGCTGCAAGGCGGGTTTATGGAAATATCATGGATATGATAGATATCAGTGAGGCCAGATAGATTATAAAAAACAGAAACGGCATCGATAATGAAAGGAGCCTTGGCTTGGCCGCCCCGATGAACCCATCCATTCTTAATAACCCCTCGGTCGGATAAAAAACAGTTTCCTTACCGTCAGGACTTTCAACCTTCCCGATTTCAGGATTAAAAAAAAGCGATTCATCCGAAATCAAATATTCCCCTTGGCGATTGATTTTTCGTTCCAGAAAGCGTGCGTGGGAATATCGCAGTTTGAGCTTTAACTGAAGTCTTGTTGATGATGCTATCCAATAGGCATTTATGGATATCCCGATGGTATGGCTGAAAAATATGAAAAGCATGAATATCGGGTTCAAAGGCTGACCAATGTCTTCAGGAATCGCAGCCAAAAAACTCATTACCGAAAAAAAGACAATCAGATTCATCAAAATAAACGCGAGTTCCGACCACTTCAGACGATTTTCAATTCCATCAATCAGTGACAAGACGGCAAGGTATTTCTTTGCCGGATCCCGGTCTGTTTTTTTTTCAGCATCTTCCATATCGATATCCCTCCAAATTGGAGCATGAATTGAGACGATTCGGCTAAAGCCATTAGTAACTTGATATTAAAGCGAAATTAACTTAAACAGAACTATCAGTCAAGTCATTATCCATCAGCAATGCGTTTTACCCGAATATCCGACCGGTTTTCATGAAACCTGTCGAATGCATAACACTTTGTATTAAATGGCGAAAGCCATTAATCCAAAATCCGCTAACAAATTTATATGCATTTACATTCCGGTAGAAATTATTTAAAATTAATTTAATTTTAAACCAAATCAGATGACCCTTTATTTGGAGGATATCATGGATGCACTAAAAAAACTCGTTACATTGATAATCGTCATCGCAGCAGGTTATTTTTTATATCATTTTTTCGTTGCCACGCCCGATACGGAATATGATGAAACGGAAGAAACGATTCCGGCTTATGCTCTGCCATCCATACCCGAAACCTGTCAGTCTAACGTTCAAGAGCTTGAAAAAGCCATTTATGGCCATGGGAGCCATCAGTCTTCAGCCGGACACCTGAATATAGCGCATCGGGAACTTGAATCCTGCCTGCGAGAAGCAGGTTTTTCCGAAGCTGAGATCAGCGGGACGGTAGAACAGATTAAAATCAAAATACAAGGCTACCTGAAAAAGGATGGATACTGATAATATTGTGATTTTGTCTTCAGCAATTAAAACGAATATCCCGGCGCAACACCGACTCGTCCTTTACAAACCGATACGTTGGTGATATTTTTATGTCATAAAAACTATGTAGTAATCTTTAAATATGAATCTTTAAAACTTATCAGGAGCCTCAATGGAATTTATCAAAATTCGATTTACGAATAATTTTGATGGCATGGGGTCAAAATTTGAAAAAACAATTGCGGAGATGTTTAATACAATGAATCCCAGGTTTTCATTTACTCAAAGTTCATGGAAACCGCCGATAGATATCTTTGAAACCCCTGAGGGAATTCTTATTATAGCCGAAATCGCAGGCGTTGAAAAAGAAGACCTGGAAATAGAAATCAACAGCCGGGCCATAAGAATGTCTGGGAGACGGGCGCCGAGTCCCTCAACCGACAAAGGACGCTACCGGCTGGCTGAAATTCAATATGGTGTCTTTGAAAGGGTCCTGCAATTGCCTGTGATGATTGACCCCGAAAAAGTCACGGCCTCATACAAAAAAGGACTGCTGCAAGTCCATTTGACTAAATTGACACGCGAAATGGCTTATAAAATACCCATCTCTGAGGACTAAGCTGATTCATCGGATTCAATTTCTGCCTTCACCCCCTGGGGTGATTTCTTAGCAGCGGGCAATACTGATTAAAACTGTAAGATAATTTCATATCAAAATATCTCTGGAGGGACCAATGAATCAAGAGCCGCAATCTGAATCTTTTTCCAATGGGAAAATACCGGAAATTTTACCGATTCTCCCCTTGTTTGATGTTGTCATGTTTCCCAAAATGGTTCTGCCGCTGATTGTATTGCAAAAGGAATCCATTCAGCTAATTGATGAAGCCATGTCCAAAAACCGCATCATCGGCACAGTGGCTTCAAAATTCACTGATCCCAAAACCCAATACACATCTGAAGATCTCTACACCATTGGGTCCAGCGCGGTTATTCTGAAAATGGCGAAAGTGGATGAGGATAAAGCCCAGCTTCTCCTTCAGGGGATCGGAAGATTCAAAATATCGGATTACACTTCTGAAAAGCCCTACTTTCAAGCCCGCATCAAAGAAATTAAAAGTCAATGGACCAAGGACAAGGAGATCGAGGCCCTGATGGCCAACCTGATCAATCAGTATCAGAGGATCGTCGAATTGTCCACCGGCCTGCCCCCTGAAATCGCTTCCATGGCGAAATCCCTGGACGAGCCGGATATCCTGGCGGATATGATCACTTCCACCATCAACTCCACAACCTCGGAAAAACAGGAAATACTTGAAACAATTGATATCAAGGAACGCCTGAACAAAGTGACCAAAATGGTCTACTACCAGCTGGAGATCCTGGAGATGGGCAAAAAAATCCAGACCCAGGTGAAAGGCGACATGGATAAACAGCAGCGGGAGTATTATCTCCGTCAGCAGCTGAAAGCCATCCGTGACGAACTGGGTGAAACTGATGAAACCAATGTGGAGCTTGAGGAATACCGAACCAAGATATCAGAAAAACAACTCCCGGAAGTGGTCAAAAAAGAAGCGGAACGCGAGTTGAACCGCCTTTCTAAAATGCATTCATCGTCCGCCGAATACACTGTTGCGCTCACCTACCTTGACTGGATTACCGAACTGCCCTGGAACGAGGGTTCCGAAGATAATTTGGATCTTGTAAAGGCCCAAAAAATCTTAGACTCCGACCATTACGGCCTGGATAAAGCCAAAAAACGGATCCTCGAATATCTGGCGGTGCGGAAACTAAATCCGGACATCAAAGGCCCGATTTTATGCCTGGTCGGTCCTCCGGGAACCGGAAAAACGTCCCTCGGCCATTCAATCGCCAATGCACTGGGCCGTAAATTTATCAGGATCGCTTTGGGCGGCATCCGCGATGAGGCCGAAATCAGGGGGCACCGGAGAACATACGTGGGGGCGCTGCCCGGAAGAATCATTCAAGGGATACGGCGTGCCGGTTCCAACAACCCTGTGTTCATGCTGGATGAAATCGATAAAGTGGGCAGCGATTTTCGCGGTGATCCGTCATCCGCTCTTCTGGAAGTCCTGGACCCCGAACAGAACTTTTCATTTGAGGACCATTATCTGGATGTTCCCTTTGATCTTTCCCAGGTCATGTTTATCACCACGGCCAATATTTTAGATACCATTCCGCCCGCTTTACGGGACCGGATGGAAGTCTTGAGGCTGTCGGGATATACTCTGGAAGAAAAAATGAAAATTGCCACCCGCTATCTCATTCCACGCCAGCGGGAAGCAAACGGATTAAAAGCAGAACATATTTCATTCACCAAAGGAGCTATCAACCAGATTATCACCGGTTATACGCTCGAAGCCGGTTTAAGAAACCTGGAGCGTGAAATCGGCAATGTATGCCGGGGGGTGGCGGCAAGCATCGCAAAGGATGAGAAAGAATCTGTTACTGTGAATACCAAAAATCTGTCCAAATACCTGGGCCCGGTTCTCATCTCCAATGAGATGAAAAAAAGGGTGGCCACGCCGGGTGTTGTTATGGGACTTGCCTGGACAGAAGCCGGTGGAGATATCCTGTTTATTGAGGCAACCACCATGCGGGGGAACGGCAGACTCACATTAACCGGCCAACTGGGCGATGTCATGAAGGAATCTGCTACGGCCGCCTTAAGCTACATTCGTTCCAACTCGGCATCCATCGGCATTGAAGACGATTACTTTCAGACCCATGACATTCACATTCATATCCCTGCCGGCGCAATCCCCAAAGACGGTCCGTCCGCCGGCGTAACCATGTTGACCGCGATTGTGTCAGTATTGACCGGCGCCACCACCCATAAGGATCTGGCCATGACCGGCGAAATAACCTTACGGGGGAAGGTCCTGCCCGTCGGAGGAATCAAAGAAAAAGTGCTGGCAGCGCATCGTTCCGGTATTAAAACGATTATTATGCCCAAACTGTGCGAAAAAGATTTACTGGATGTTCCCAAAAATGTTAAAACCGCTATCAAATTTCATTTTGTGGACAGCATGACGGATGTATTAAAGATTGCCCTTACAAAATAAGACACTATTTAAACGAAGAGGCGCCATGGCGAATGTTTTATCAACGGGACTGAAAAAGTCCGCCACCGTAAAAATCACCTGTTTTACTTTCATTATCGTTACCGCAGCCTTTTTCTTCGGCTGCGGGACGCCCAAACCGGCGGTGCAGATTCCATCGCCCGAAACCATTCCTAAAAATGCCTATCAAATCGACGGCAAGATGTATTATCCCATCGACAGTGCAGATGGCTTCAGCCAGCAGGGGGTGGCATCATGGTACGGTGAGCAGTTTCATGAAAAAAAAACAGCCAATGGTGAAACCTATAACATGTATGCCATGACAGCCGCCCATAAGACGCTTCCTTTCGGTACCATGGTTAAAGTCAGAAATGTCGAAAACAACAAAACGACGATTGTTCGGGTAAATGACCGGGGGCCTTTCTGCCGGGGCCGGATTATCGATCTTTCCTACAGTGCGGCAAAAGAAATTGAAATGATCGGCAACGGAACAACGGCCGTCGAGATCGTGGCCCTGGGCAAAGATGACGATGTATTGACGGCATCCGATAACATCAATCCTGACAATCAATATTTCACCGGCGATTTTACCATACAGGTGGGCGCTTTTGGCGACCCGGGCAATGCGGAAAAATTAAAAAATTCTCTGGAAAAAATCGCCGACAACGTTCAAATCGCTCCCTTTGACGCCAATGGCAAAACCTTATACAGAGTTCGCGTAGGGCGGTTCACTTCCCTCAAGCAGGCACAGAATATGGAAAACCACCTGGTCCAAAACGGTTTTGAAAATGTCTATACCGTGGCGTGGGACCTGTAATACAATGCCATTGAGACAACCTGCCGATATTTCTGAAACAAAACCAGATCACGACTTCCCTTTAACCTGTTTGATGCTCCAACCTGCCCATGATATCGATTGACGGCACCCTGGAACATATCACTTTCTATAATGAACAAAACCATTATACGATTGCCCGCTTAAAAACCGCCTTTCCGCAGACCACCGTGACGATTGTGGGAAACCTGCCAAAAACGCTTGTCGGTGAAACCATCAGACTGACCGGCCAATGGACAACCCACCACCGGTACGGACAGCAATTCAAATTTGAAACCGCTGAAATTCTGCTCCCGGCAACAATAGATGGTATCCGGAATTATTTGAACTCGGGTGTTCTGCGCGGCATCGGGCCGTCCACAGCCGATAAAATTATTGCGCAGTTCGGGGAGCAAACGTTTCACATCATCGAAAAAGAGCCAGAAAAATTAACGCAGATCGAAGGCATCGGCGAAAAAAAAGCGTCCATGATTCATGAACAATGGCAGTCCCACCATTGCCTGGCGTCTATCATGAATTTTCTAAAGGAAAACGACGTCAAAACCATCTACAGCGGAAAAATATTAAAGGCCTACGGAAACGAGGCGCTCGATATTATCCGCCGGGATCCCTACCGGCTGACAAACGATGTGCCCGGAATCGGGTTTCCGGCGGCCGACCGGATCGCCCGGAATCTTGGGGTTGAAATGAATATCTATGACCGCGCGCAGGCATGTATTCTCTACCTGCTCAAGGAAGCCTTAAGTGAGGGACATGTATATATGCCTGAAAATGATCTTTTTGAACGGATCGGCGACCTTTATGAAATCGATTCCCAGACCGCCGGCGAGAGCCTTGAAGATCTTCTCAATACCGGAAATATCGTCATTGAATCCTTTATGGATGGGGCCGGGCCCAAATCCGTCTACCTGAAACCCATGTGGCAGGCTGAACGCGCCATTGCAGGTCGAATCGCGGCGATGCTTTCAATCCCCGTGCACCCATTGCCGTTGCCAATCAAAAACGTTCTGGCCGAAGTTGAAAACAAACTCATCCTCTCGCTTTCTCCAGAGCAGCAAGAGGTATTGGAAGCGGTCGCAAAACACCGGATCAGTATTATCACCGGCGGCCCCGGTACCGGGAAAACAACGCTGATCCAGTCCATAACAGAGATGAACAGGCTTCTTGGCCGATGTGTCTGCCTGGCCGCGCCAACCGGCCGTGCCGCACGGAGACTATCGGAGATCACGGGCCACAAAGCCCACACCATCCATAAACTGCTGGAATACAGCTTTGAAGAACAGATATTCGGCAAAGACCAGGACGATCCCATTGATGCGGACATCATTATCATTGATGAAGTCTCCATGGTGGATACCATTTTGATGCATCATCTTTTAAATGCCGTCCCCTTCAACGCCGTGGTCATCCTGGTCGGCGATGCCCACCAGCTGCCCCCCGTAGGGCCCGGGAATACGCTTTCAGACCTGATCGCATCGGAAACGGTTCCAGTTTTTTATCTGAACACCATCTTCCGGCAGGCCGCAGAGAGCCTGATTATCCTTAATGCGCATCATGTAAGAAACGGTGAGTCCCCTCAGCTGACGAAAATGAATGAGCCCTTTGACCGTCAGGCGGAGTTTTATTTTGTCGAACAGCTCTCACCGGAACAGGTTGTCTCGTCAATCGTTGATCTGTGCTCCAGAAAACTGCCGGATATGTTCGGCCTGAATCCCGTTGAAGACATTCAGGTTTTATCCCCTATGCACAAGGGCGTGGCCGGCACCATCAATTTAAACCAGCAGCTTCAGGCGGCATTAAATATGACTTCAGCCTGCTTATCCCATGGGAATAGCCGGTTTATGGTTGGCGACAAAGTCATGCATTTAAAAAACAATTATCAGAAAGAGGTCTTTAACGGGGATATCGGCATCATTACCCATATCAATAAAGCAGACGAACTGCTTGGCGTGGACTTTTACGGCAGAACCGTTGAATACAACCAGGATGAGATCGATGAACTGGCGCTCGGATACGCCATATCCGTCCATAAGTCCCAGGGCTCGGAATACCCGGCGGTGGTGATGCCGCTGATCACCCAGCAATATATCATGCTTCAGAGAAACCTGCTGTATACCGCCATCACAAGGGCGCAGAAATGCGTGGTTCTGATCGGTACGAAAAAAGCCCTGGCCATCGCCTTGAAAAACAATCGACCGCAGTTAAGATGTTCCGGCCTGTCAGATCTTCTACGCGCCGTTTCCGGTTGAGTTTTCGGGGCCGAATCCATCCCCGTTCCGGGCTCTTTCCGAAAAAACCATTTTAACCTTGAATGTCGCCGATATTTCATATATGTTTTTTTATTGTTTTTAATTCATCCTGTTATTTTAGATAGTTGCAAATCATAATAAATAAGCTGCGGCTTGAAGAGTTGATCGCAAAAGGAGTTTTTTAAATGAAACGACTGATGGCAATCCTGGTCACTGCTTTTACATTGTTTGCAGCCTGCCCGACAGCATGTCTTGCAGATGATATGTATGTTGGCGACATTACAAAGCTGAATGTCCGATCCGGCAATGACATAAAATATAACGTCATCGCCACGCTGAAGAGCGGAGAAAAAGTAAGTGTGCTCTCTTTTGCCGGTGGGTGGACAAAAATTGAATCTATGGACGGAAAACAGGGATGGGTGGTTTCCCGGTACCTTACCGGCGAGAAACCAGCCAATGCCCGGATTGAAGATCTGCAGATAAAGAAGGAAACCCTGCAGGAACAGCTCGAGATGGCAGCCATCGAAAACAGAAAATTACAGGAAGAAAACATCGACCTGGCCGCCCGCTTGAACGAAACCAGCGTCAAGCTGGGAAACGCGGAAGAAGCATTTAAGGCATTACAGGAAGACTCCAAAGAATATCTTACCTTAAAAGAAAAATATGATAAGATCACAAAAGAATCGATCGGAAAAGATACAAAAATACGATCTTTGGAAGACAAAGTCGATGATCAGTATATTGCCATCGCCATTAAATGGTCTCTGACCGGCGCAGGAATCCTGCTTATCGGTTTTTTTCTGGGTTCCCGCACAAAGCGAAAACGGACTTCCCTCTTATAATATCAAACGCAGAATGAATAAAATGGAATATGAGTCAGATTTTTTGGTTATTGGAAGCGGCGTTGCCGGCCTGCTCTTTGCCATAAAAGTGGCAGACCATGGCACCGTAACCATCATCACAAAACGCAACATCGCGGAAAGCAACACCGCATATGCCCAGGGCGGCATTGCGTCGGTTTTAGCAAAAACCGACTCTTTTGATGCGCACATTTCAGACACTCTCGCATCCGGCGACGGGATATGCGACGAAAAGGTCGTGGAAATGGTAGTCAAAAATGCGCCGGAACGGATACAGGAACTGATTGAACTGGGTGTAAAATTCAACCGGAACCAAAACGCGTCCGTCGGTTCACCGGATCTGCACCTGGATCTCTGCCGGGAAGGCGGCCATTCCCATAACCGCATTGTTCATGCAGATGATTTGACCGGTCTGGCGGTGGAAGAAGCCCTGGTTGACCAGGTAAAAAATCATAAAAACATCACCGTGTTTGAGGACCATATTGCCATTGACCTGATCACCCGGTCCACCCGTCTGCAGCGGGGAATGACCGTCACCACCCATGAAGATTACTGCTACGGCGCGTATGTTCTGGATCGGAACACCAGTGATATTCACACTTTCTGTGCCCGGACAATCCTGCTTGCCACCGGAGGGGCCGGAAAAGTATATACCTACACCAGCAATCCGGACATTGCCACCGGAGACGGCATTGCCATGGCTTACCGGACAGGCGCCACCGTGGCGAACCTGGAATTTGTCCAGTTTCACCCAACCTGCCTTTTTCACCCGGAGGCTAAAAATTTTCTTATTTCAGAGGCGGTTCGGGGCGACGGCGGAATCCTGATCAATGCCGCCGGCGAACGATTCATGGAAAACTATTCGCCGTTAAAGGAACTTGCCTGCCGGGATGTGGTGGCACGGGCCATTGATGCGGAACTGAAAAAAAGAGGCGACGAATCCGTCTTTCTCGATATCAGCCATAAAGACGCGGAGTTCATCAAAAGCCGGTTCCCCAACCTGTACGCGAAATGTCTGACGTTCGGGATAGATATGACAACAGATCCCATACCGGTCGTTCCCGCGGCCCACTATATGTGCGGCGGTGTTGCCACGGATATCTATGGCAGAACCAATATTCAACGGCTGTTTGCCATTGGCGAAACCGCATGCACGGGGCTTCACGGCGCCAACCGCCTGGCCAGCAATTCCCTGCTGGAAGCCCTGGTTTACGCCCACAACGCCGCTGGCCAGGCGATTGAAGATTCTAAAAATTTTACGTTTGAATCCTCGCCC
>JAHECJ010000546.1 GCA_024641805.1 Desulfococcus sp. | reverse complement strand
ACATGAAAGGCTTTGTCACCTTTCATGGCGGGCTGGAGACGCCGTCAGGACAGGATTATTCCAAAACAAAAGGCAAGCTGCTGATCCTTCACGGCACGGCAGACACTTTCGTTACCATGGACCAGTTTGCAAAGCTTGCCATGGAACTGGAAGGGAACAAAATCCCCCATGAAATGATTACCTATGGCGGCGCCCCCCATGCGTTTACCGTATTCGGTTCCGAACGGTATCGGGAGGATGCGGACAAAAAGTCGTGGGAAAGGTTTACGGAATTTTTAAACGAAACACTGAAGTGATGAGAAAAGCGGTCCGGTATCCATCAGAGGACAGGGGCAACCAATTGACCGTGGTATCCTGAGAAATCAAAAAGAGGCGGCCGGGTTCCTCATGTTCCGCCACTACCCTTTTAGGGGTTTCTGCTGTGCCGCGGGAATCAGCGTTAATATGGGGATTTCCGGTAAGCAGTTTATTCGTCCCGGAAAGATACCCCATCCAATCCCTTTGGAAATAAAGACCAGGTGATTTTTAGGAGATCGCTTTAATCCAAACGAATAGGTTTTATTCTCTACGGGCAGCTTCGGGATCCCGTAAAATGGAATAACTATCTGGCCGCCATGTGTGTGTCCGGCAAGCATCAGGTCAATGCGCTCTTTAAAATCCGTATCAGCGCTGTCCGGGTTATGCGCCAGCACGATTCTGCAGTCATTGCCGGGGACAGACTGAAGTATCCGGTCCAGGGGGATATGATGTTCCATAAAATCTCCGGCCCCTGCCAGCCACAGGCGGCCTCCGTTTTTTTCAATCACGGCGGTTTTGTCCTGGATATCCTGGCCGCTTTGCGCCAGCAATTTTGACGACCGCTCTGCATCCGCCCAGTAATCGCAATTGCCCAGCACCGAATAGACGCCGTATGGCGCGTGCAATCCGCGGAGCAGCGTCCACACCTTATCCACCCGTGACGGAACATTTCTGCCAAGCACATAATCCCCCGTGCAGACGATAATGTCCTTTTCCATGCGGTCCACTTTCTGAAACAACCATTTGAGAAACCGGTACGGGACCAGCGGGCTTAAATGCACATCGGAAATATGCACGATCCTGAAACCATTGAAAGCATCCGGCAAATTGGGAACGGGAATGGTATACCGGTTAAACCTGACAAGATAGCGCTCAATCCAGATTCCATAAAAAAGGATAAGCGCCACAATGATCATCACCGCGGCAACTGTTTTCAATATGATTATCAGCATGTCAAACCTTCCGGCAAATTCCTTACAACAACATCATACAGCGCTTCCGGCTTGATCGGCTTGGACAGATAATCGTTCATTCCAACATCAAGATATTTGCTCCGGTCTCCCTCCATGGCATGGCCGGTGAGGGCGATAATGCCGATACGATGATCCCGGACCATTGATTTTGGATCACGAATCACCCGGGTGGCCTCAATGCCATCCATTTCCGGCATCTGGACATCCATGAGAACCAGGTCGTAATCATTGTTTTCCAGGGCCTGGACAGCCTGCCGCCCGTTTTCCACAATATGAGCAGTAAAACCGAATCGTTCAAGGAACCCCGAAACCACTTCCTGGTTGACCGGATAGTCTTCAGCGACAAGGATATGCGCCCGTCCGTTGCCGTTTTTGAGGGTGTTGTCTTTTGATAAAACCAATACTAAGTTTTCCTGTCCGGGGAGCGTCCTTTCTTCACACGCCCCCTTTCTCAGAACCACCGTGAACGTAAACGCACTGCCTTCGCCTGGCCGGCTTGAAACGCTGAGCTGGCCGCCCATCATCTCAATGAGATTTTTGGCAATCGACAACCCCAGGCCGGTCCCCCCGAATTCACGGGTGGTGGAAGCATCCGCCTGGGTAAAAGCGTCAAAAAGCGTTTCGACTTTTTCAGCCGAAATGCCGATACCCGTATCAGCGACGCTGAACATCAGCTTGACCTGCTGGTCATTTTCTTCTCCATTATCCTGGATCCGGTTCACATGAATCCGGATTTCTCCTTTGCGGGTAAACTTAATGGCATTTCCGATAAGGTTTACCAGCACCTGGCGGAGCCGGCCGGGGTCGCCTGAAACATTCCGGGGCACGGCCGGATCAATCCGGCAGATATATTCCAGCCTCTTATCGTTTGCCTCGACGGCAAGCATGTTATTCATCTCATCCAGCAGCCGGATCAAATCAAAATCAATTATTTCCATACCCAGCTTTCCGGCTTCAATTTTGGAAAAATCCAGAATATCATTTATAACGTTCAGCAGGGAATCCGCGCTTTGCTGAATAATCTTCACAAAATGATGCTGTTCACCCGATAATTCGGTATCCGACAACAGATGGGACATACCCACCACAGCGTTCATGGGTGTTCGAATTTCATGGCTCATATTGGCCAGGAACTGGCTTTTGGCCACATTGGCTGCTCCGGCCTGCACCGCCATTTCATTTGCCCGGGCAGTCTGTTCTTTCAGGTGAACGTTCACGGATTCAACTTTTTCAAGGGTGACCAGGAGTTCATCCTCGGCTCTCTTCTGGTCAGTGATATCCCGGGCGATGCCCAAAAGCCCGATCGGGCTGCCGCCCTCATCCCTCAAAAGCGTCGTTGTCATCCAGGAAGGGAAAGTACTGCCGTCCTTTCTGACATGCCCCACTTCCCCCTGATAACTGCCGAGCTTTTCCACCTGCTCATTAAAAAAACGGACATCCGTTTGAAATTGCGCTTCGGTATGGCCAATCTTTAAATGGCGCCCCAGCAATTCTTCTACTTTGAAACCGTGCATCTGCGCCCATGCACTGTTGACAAACTGGATA
>JAHECJ010000545.1 GCA_024641805.1 Desulfococcus sp. | reverse complement strand
TGGCGGATGAAAATTAGTCAGGAGACATGTGAACGGACTGATTGTGGTAAGCTGAAAAAGAAAAGGATTCAGGGTGTTCCGGCTTCCAGGATTATAGTGGGGACTATACCTAAGGCTGCTTATTCCAATTCGCATTCAAGCGACATCTTTGTTGGTTGCGTCGTCGGCTCCTCGAATTACAGGCAGTAAGCCTGCGTCGCCTCCTTCTTGCCGCCTCGATGTTATCTTGAATGCAAAATGGAATTATATTATTTATAAGGACGATATTTGACAAACTTATACGTATTCCCATTTTTCATAAACCCGCCTCGGATTTTGGCAGACGGGCGATGAAGTCGGTCACAAGGCTGCCGATGTAGAGATATTGACTGGTTTCCGTGACACTGGTATTTATCGGGCAGGCAGCATTCGGGTCCTGGAGGTCGGCAACCACTTTGCCTGTTTCATTGACGGCAATGATATGCCCGTAATGAACTGCTTTTGGCTTGATGGCTTCCGGCAGTCGCTGAATCATTTTGCGTATAAAAGGCTTGCCTGCAAGGCCGTCCAGCAGCGGATTTCTCGGGGAAACCAGCGCCACCCAGAAACGGCCGTCAAATCCGGCGGAGATATTATCCGGAAAAGCAGGCAGAGATTCGATCAACGGCTCCCATGCCCCTTTCCGGGGGCCGGTGATCCAGTAACGAAGCACCCGGTAATTTCCGGTTTCATTGACCAGCACATAAGACTGGTCCGGGCTCACTGCCACGCCGTTGGCAAAGTTCAGGCCGGTGATCAGGGTGGACGCCTTTCCGGATGCAGGGTCGTAAACGATCAGCCGGCCATGCCCGCCATGCTCCATCAGGTCCAGGAGGCTGGCGGCCATGGTGCCGTATGTTTTTGCCTTGAATTTGACGGATGCATCAGAAAAATAAATTTTCCCGTCAGCAGCAACGTCCACATCATCGGTAAATCCCAACGGCACACCATCAACACTGTTCACCAACTCAGTAATTTTTCCGTCCGGCGCAATGGACAGGAGTCCGATGTAGCCATCGGCCACAATCAGATTCCCATTCCCGTCAAAGTCGATGCCAAGGGGACGGCCGCCGGTATTCACCCATTTTTCAGATTTTGCGTGACTGTTTTCCAGCCGAACAATAAATCCTTCGTTGGTGGCGGCATAAATCCGGCCGTCTGCATCTAAGGCAATATCCTCCGGGCCGTGGGTTTCTCCAAGAGGCAGTTTTTCAATGGCGGCAAGGCGGGTGTTGACTGCAAAGGGGCCTGTATATCCCGGATTCGGCGGGGACTTCCATGAAACAGGAGTGATGGGAACCGGCCATGTCAAAAGATAGATGACAATAAAAAGGATGGTAATGGACAAGACCCCGGTAAGCTTTCTCATGAAACACCTCTCCTTCCGATTGGTAGAAAATTTAGTGAACATGTAGGAATATGATATTCGGATGGCAAAGAGAAAAGTTCAAATTCAAGGCGCATAAATTCTGAGGAATGAGGCGTAGCTTGCTACTCCGCAGTGACGAAGAAAGCAATACAACACAGAATTTGGAGTTTTTACGAAGCCATCTTTACCATTTGGCGTAATGATCCTCCGCCCATCCCGGGCAGTTATTGATTTTGATCACTTGATTGTCGTCGGTTTTTAAAGACCCTTTGAATTCGCCCATCAATTGCGTAAATTTTGTGGCCACCAGGCCGGCATTGATGTTTTCCTCCCGATGCTGTCTGCCGGTGAACTTCAGGTCAATTTTTCCGTCGAGGGATTTGATTTTCCACGGATCATAGAAATTGTCCGGGTTAAAGTCAAAGTGAACCAGGTCTACTTTGGTCATTTTGCCGTCAATCCAGAATGCGTTTTCCGTGAAGCTGGTTTCATTGACCCCGCACGAAAGGTTCAGGCCCAGTGACCTGCCGTCGTCGAGGGTGGCGGCGGTTGCCGCCCAGTTCCAGAAAGTCTGCCGCCGCATATGTCCGGCGGTCCAGTCCATCAGGCCCATGTGGGTAGGGGATGATATGTCGATATGACGGCCTTTGTGAACCACTTTTCCGGTGACATGAATCGGTGATGTTTTCTGGGTATAGACCCATCCCTTGTAGCCGGCTTTGGTGCAGATGCGCAGAGGGGCGGTGGAAGATCTGTCGATATCCAGATCGATTTCGATGTCTTTGGCCTTTGCGGATATTTTGGTGTTTTCCATGGATATGGACAGGCGGCCCAATTTAAATCCGCAGGATACCCTTTCCGGAGTGGGGGCAATAAATATTTTACTGCTTAATGGCACGATGGTCTTATTGGCTTCGGTAACGGTGCCGTTTTTCCGGTCGTAAATATATAAAAATCCATTAGACAGGTATTTTAAATCCACCACCGCCATTCCGATAATCACATCCGGGCCGGTCAGCCCGAAAAAGACAAACTGGTTGCACAATAATTTTCGAAATAGTGACGGAACGCCAAATCCCATCGGGGTGGTCATCTGATAATCTTTGTAATTGATTTCATCAATTGCGGATTCGAATATTCCGAATTGCACCTTGCCCTGGTCATTGATGAGGCGATTCATGGTGTCACTCTCCCTGGGGATCAAAAAAGTTGTATGAATGGAATAAAAACCGGATTAAAAGCCCGGAGTCGTTGAAACAATCCCTAATAGTCCCGAGACGTTCCATACTGAAGGTTTTGACCGCAACCTTCTGCTTTCTGCAATCCGCCGTATCCGATTAAACCGCTTCGCTTTGCTTGATTTCTTCAGTCTTTTCGTAGGACCAGTTGTCCCAGGTGCGTTCGATGATCTGCATGATCAGGGGTTTTACAAT
>JAHECJ010000544.1 GCA_024641805.1 Desulfococcus sp. | reverse complement strand
CCCACTCCGCTGTAGCCTTTTTTGACGGTACTGTATGACCAGAATGATTCATATCCGTCGATATTTTTAACATCATCAGCCAGCTGCGGTTCCTGGAGTTTCGTTTCCTGGACGCAGACTACATCAGCATCCAGTTTTCTAAACGATTCGAAAAATCCTTTTTTCTGAATCGCCCGGAGCCCATTGACATTCCATGAGATCAGCTTTATCTGTCTTCTTTCCAATGCCGCTCCTTTCTTATCTATTCTTTCCTGTCCGAATCGAATCCACAAGTGATCCGCATAAAATCCATCTAAATTAAATATCAAAATAATTTAGAATCATGCAATGGAAATTGTTCGAAAAAAAAGGCAGCGCCGTCACCTCAATGTGACGACACTGCCTTTTCATGCACCAGGGGGCAAGAGGATTTCAGGTGAACATTTAAACCCGCCTAAAAGGCAACTGAAACACCCGCTCCGCCATATAAATTCGTGTCCGTAATCAGAACATCATCATCGATGGCATCCGTATAGTTTAAGGAAGCAGAGACGGAAATCATATCATTAATCGCATACCCCAGTCCCAGCGTCAGGTTATAATCATTAAACCCGGCATCTCCGCTGGCGGATACTTTATGCCCCACATAGCCGGCTGAAGCCCCCAGATCGATGCCCAGGCCGCATTCCAGTGCAAATCCGTATCCCAAGTATGCATTCAGGTAATAATCTTTCACTTCATCAACATCATAGTATCCGGTAATACCCGTAGTAAAACCGTCCGCAGGTTCCATAGAGGCGTCCAGGAATAATTCCCGTGTTCCCTCTGCGCCGCCCATATCGGTTGTCGGAAACAAGTACTCAATGACACCTCCGGTCAACCCCACGGGACCTGCTTCAACCGCATAGGTCATTGTAAGATCGACTTCGGAAAACTCCCCGCTGTCCAGTGTATCATCATAATCGTCCACATCCAGGTTGCCCCATACGTTTAGACCGAAATTACCGGACGTCACATCCACGCTGGGCTGCACCACCATGCCGTCATTAAATGTAGCCCCCCGCCATACATAGGCGGAATTCACATCAACCGCTGTCGTTACATCCGCACCCAAAGCGGACCCTGCACTCATCAAAACCGCTGCCAAAAAAACCAACATCATTGTTCTTCTTAACTTCATAACAAACTCCTTTCAAAAAATTTATTGGGATAAAAATAAAGTTGACTGTTTTATTTTCTTATTTTGCACCAAGCATGCCAGATTCTTAACAAAAACCAAAATAAATATATATATAATTATATCAAAGATATAAAAATAAACCTTGCTAAATCCCCAAATCATTAATTATTACATTTTTGTATATATAACTATTCGATGATTACATTTTTGGTATTAATTTGATTTTTCAATTTCGATATCTACATTTTTGTTAACAACAACCCCGATTTGCATTCACTACCAGTTCCGGTTTTATGTTGTCAATTTTATTGACACCCGAAGGACATCCCTATAATATTACAGGGTAATTTTGAGCACCATGCCCGACAGTCCCGAAAACATTCTATCAAAATCAACTCTTTGCGGTGAGGGGGGACCCATGAAAATCGAAACCAACATATTGCAATACCTGCCGATCGTTAAAAATATTCAGATCTTCCACTGGCTGCACGAAGACGAGCTTCAAAAAATG
Source organism: Desulfococcus sp. (assembly GCA_024641805.1). GTDB lineage: Bacteria > Desulfobacterota > Desulfobacteria > Desulfobacterales > Desulfosalsimonadaceae > SURF-3. The sequence continues at coordinate 1,150 of JAHECJ010000544.1, read as the reverse complement.
CTGCTGATATCCTCCATTCTCCATTATGAAAAAGGAGAAAATATCATCTCCCAGGGCGAGTTCGGCGATTCCCTGTACGCAGTTGTCAGCGGGACGGTTGAGGTCTCGGTTAAGGATAAAAACAGAAAAGACATTCCCATCAGCAAAATCGAAACCGGAGAAATTTTCGGGGAATCCGCCATCTTCCTGGCGACCAAGAGAACCGCCACCGTCACCTGCGCCAGCGAAACCATTGTTATGAAAATCAGCCGGAAAAATCTGATCTTTTATTTTAAAACCTATGCCCATGCCGGCAACAAACTCCTGATGCTCATGATTCTAAATCTTCTGAATAAACTCAAACACGCCAATGAAGACCTGGTGCTTGAAAAACAATCAGACCTGGATCTTAATTACGTGGACACCCTGATCCAGGACTTTATTTCCGAGTCTGATCTTCCATCCGATTAATCCATGATGGGCACATCTGAACCCGCTTACATCCAGACCGCCGGAAGCGGCCTCCTTGCGGGAAAAATTGAATCTGCCCGGAAGATTTTAAGCAGATGCACGCTTTGCCCGAGAAAATGCAGCGTTGACCGGACTGCCGGGGAAACCGGGGTCTGCAGAACCGGACGCCAGGCAGTTGTTTCATCCATCCACGCCCATTTCGGAGAAGAAGCCCCTCTTGTCGGAACCTGCGGCTCCGGCACCATTTTCTTCACCCACTGTAATCTGTTGTGCAATTTCTGCCAGAATTACGACATCAGCCATGAAGGGTGGGGCCGGGAAGTGTCCGACGATGAACTGGCAGCCATGATGCTCGCCCTTCAGGAACGGGGCTGCCACAATATCAACCTGGTGACCCCGACCCATGTGGTGCCGCAAATTCTTTCAGCCCTCGAAACCGCTGTTGACAAAGGCCTGCATATCCCCATAGTATATAATTCCGGCGGCTACGATGACGCAGACACCCTTAAACTGCTTGAGGGGGTGATTGATATTTACATGCCGGACTTTAAATTCTGGGACAGCCGGGTGGCCGACGCCACCTGCAACGCCCCGGATTATCCGGAAATCGCCCGGAGAGCCATTGTTGAAATGCACCGGCAGGTGGGCGATCTTATAATTGATGCAACCGGCATTGCCCGGCGCGGATTACTGATCCGAC
>JAHECJ010000543.1 GCA_024641805.1 Desulfococcus sp. | reverse complement strand
TAATATGGTTATATATGAATTAAACCATATCCTGGACCGGGCTTCGTATGAATCTTAATTATTATTAATTGATGCGAGGTGCGTGATGAATATTATTACAAATGACAGTCTGGCGGAAATTGAATTTCAATTGCGATGGAAAAGCAACGAAGCCGACCATGAAGAAAGATTATACACAACAGTAAATGTCTGGCGAGACATTCTCCCGCCGGGTTTGTCCGAAAAATTAAGGGGCCGGGTTCCGGGAAACCGTATCGAAATTAGTTACGGTAAAAATGACAAACTGCTGCCGTGCGTCCCTTCAAATGAGATCACTTTAAAACGAAATCAGTTTAATTCCGAAAAGATCACACCGCAATACGGGCGGTTTTATCCGCTGGGGTTACTCAGAGGACTTGCCAATGTATTCCCCGGAAACGTTAAGCCGTTTCGTGTCAAAGGCATTGATCAGAGCAGCATCAAGGTGGATTTAAATCATCCCCTGGCGAATTATAACTTGAACCTGACGGCCGATGTGCATAACTCTTTCATAAAGCCTTACGACCGGGGAGGGGAGTGTTCCGTATTGATCGAGTGTCTTGCGGATGGTCCCGGCATGCAGGTCCGCGGCAATGGCCGGCCAACGGATTTCTTCTCCGAAGACGCGTTTAAGCGTGAAGATGAAGCAGATGACGGTCTTTTTTACCAGAATCCGAGGTTCATCAACCATATAGACAGCAAAGCAATTGATACCATAACAAAACTCTATGGTTCCCTGATACAACCGGGAATGGATGTCCTTGATCTTATGAGCGCCTGGCGCTCACATGTGCCGGAAAATTCAGGTGTCAAATCGTTGATCGGCCTTGGGATGAATGCGGAAGAAATGGCTGAAAACCCTCAATTGACCGGTTGGCGTGTGCATGATCTAAACGTCAATCCGAAACTGCCGTTTGAAGACAGGGCATTTGATGTGGTTATCTGCACGGTATCCGTTGAATACCTGACTCATCCGGAGGATGTGTTTGACGATGTGACCCGGGTGCTGCGGCCTGGCGGAACGTTTGTTCTGACATTCTCCAACCGGTGGTTTCCTCCGAAAGTGATCCGCGTATGGCCTCGTCTTCATGAGTTTGAACGCATGGGGCTGGTGCTTGAGTATTTCATTCGCTCCGGCAGATTCCATGGTTTGAATACGTTTTCGTCAAGGGGATGGCCTCGCCCGGAATCAGATAAATATTATCCGGCGTTTTTAAAATCCGATCCGGTTTATGCGGTATGGGGAAACACCATTGCGTGACATTACGTTTTTTTGCTTGCTGGAATAAATGGAATCCGCTTCTGACAAAGGGCATGCAGATTTTGTGAACCGCCTGACAGGCATCCGCCTGACAGGCGGTGCCGGGGAAGAATAAAAAGATTCCCGGCTGCGCGATCATGTGTTTTCTGAATTTTCCGGATCAGTGGTTGATCCGTTCATTTTTCCTGAACCATTCGGATAAATTCAAGGGAAAAACTGTATGCATCCCCGGGCCACCGGGCCGACACATAATTTTTATCTCTTACGGCAAAGCCTCTTTCCAAATGCTTATAATCGTCTCTGAATAACGGAGCGGGGCCTTTAAGGAAATTATCTCCATCGGCCAGCACAGACCGGACTTCATCTTCAACCGTCATTTCCGGATACGTAAGGTAATAATCTTTCAACCATAAGCGGGTAAGATTATACGCGAGTAATTCCTGCGATTTCAGCAATGACGTGGTTCTGTAATTATGGATGACTGACTTGCCCGTATCATTGTCGATGCTTCGCGCGGCCAGCACCACGCCATGGCAGATTGCGCCCACCGGTTTTCGGGCGGAAAAAAATCCGCCACCAACTGCTGCAGTAGGTCTGACTCAAGATATCGTTTAACAGCTTTATCATGTCCCCCGGGTAAAAGGATCGCATCAAAATTTTTTTCATGAACATCTCTATACTTTAACGGGTTGCAAAACGAATTATTCCTTTCCATTTCGTAATATGCATCAACCGCATCCCGCCGCGCCCGCAGGACGGATTTCCAGATTCCTAAATTTTCCCCTTTGAGCATTAAAATATCCGCGGATGCTTGTTTGCCCTCCGGAGTTATAAATATGACTTCAAAATTTTTTTCAGATATCAGCTTCCAGGGAATGGCCACTTCAGTCGGGTCAAACCCGTATGATGGTATCGGGATCAATATTATTTTCATTTTTATCCTTGTCTCCGGGATTTTTCGATTCCATTCTCTTTCATAAACGAATTGATCATTACGTCGAGCCTGAGCTCATCGCTGGGGACCAATCAGCAGTAAAGGAATGCGGATGTTTTTCTTGAGTGTCCGTGAAACACTTCCAAAGAGGACGGCGCCGATGAAGGAGTGACCATGCGTGGCCATGGCCACAAGATCATAATCATTCCCCTCAATCTCTTTGAGGATCTCGGCATCCGGTTCGCCGCTTTTAATCAGAATATGTGCCTCAATACCATGCGCCTGCAGTTTTTTAATGCGTGATTTTAAAAATGCTTCGGCCTGTTCCCTCATTACGCGGTCCTGGTCAAGTGTGTGGGAGTGAACAACATGCAGAAGATAGACCTGGGCGGAGTTCTGGATCGCCAGTGCCGAGACATGCTCGATGATGGCATCGTCCACGGAGGAGCAGTCCATGGCAACCAGGATTTTTTTGTAGACTTGCATATCAGCTTCCTCCTGAGATGGTTGAATAAAGCAGGTAAAGATTCAGGATGATAACGATACCGGAGATGACAATAGCCGCGGTATATTCCAGCCGGTTGCTCCGGAAACGGCCCATGAGGTTTTGGT
>JAHECJ010000542.1 GCA_024641805.1 Desulfococcus sp. | reverse complement strand
CCGGCTCTGAATTACGATATCCGCCGGATCAAACCCAGACCGTGTCGCCTCTTCCACCGAAAGACCGGTTCGCGCAATTTGAAGATCGAATACTTTGAATACGGCAGTGCCGGCTACTCCGGCAAGCTCAATCCCTGCGCCGCCGATATTGTCCGCCACCGCCCAACCGGCGCGATTGGCGCGCAAGGCGAGCGGAATCCAGGTTTTTTCACCGGTCACCACATGATAGGCGTCTGCACAGTCACCGGCGGCATAAATATGTTCATTGGATGTTTTCAGCCTTCGGTCAACGGCAATGGCTTTTTTGACACTGGTTTCAAGACCTGCCTTTATGGCCAGTTCACTGTTGGGCCTGATCCCAATGGCAACAATTGCCATGTCAGCCTCAAGGGTCAGGCCATCGCAGACAACCTCGAGACTGCCGCCCGATGTTTTAATTTTCTTAACTGAATGCCCCAGGTAAAGGCCTACTCCCTTTGCCTGAAGATCTTCCCTGACCACCTCCGACAATTCATTATTCATCCAGGGAAGAAACTGATTACTCAACTCAACCATAGCAACTTCAATGGAGCGCGCCTGCAACGCTTCACACATTTCAAGACCGATATATCCCATGCCGATAATCACAGTCTTTTTGATCGGGTGCTCATCCATATACACCTTGATTTTCCTGCCGTCACTCAGACTTTTCAATGCCAGAACTCCGGGAAGATCAAACCCTGGGAGATCCGGAACAATGGGAGATGCACCGGTAGCAATCAGAAGCTGATCATAGTGGAACTCGAATTTCTCATCCTGATGAGTGACACCGGAAACCCGCTTTTCAATTGGGTCAATGGATTCGACCCGTTGTCCGGTCAGCAGATTGATTCCCTGTTTTTCCCTGAAAACCCTTGCCTGGCGAACCACCAGGTCGTCAATCGGTTTACCCGGCACCGCAATATTATACGGCATACCACAGGCACTGTATGAGACGTCATAGGTTTTTTCCAGAACAATGACCTCTAAATCAGGATCATTTCTTTTGGCCCTGCTGGCGGCACTCATTCCCGCCGCATCGCCTCCTATAATCAAAAATCTCATGGGTTGATTCTCCCTGATATGCAATTAAAATTTGACGGAATATACCAAGTGAAAAGATGAAAGTCTTACCCTGCCTGCCCGGCAGGTATCAGTGTTTTATCTGTCAGGTCGGGCATGTGTTCTTTGAACCTTTGGCCAACCAGTCCAGAAATCGTTTCAACACACCTGCTTTTTGAGGTTGCGGCTGAGTCAAATGGTTTTGGGTTACAGAACCCGAATCATGGCTTTTCTTTGAAGATTTACTTTTCATTTTCTTTTTTCCTTTTTAATTGCTGAAGAACCTGTTCAGCATCAATCGCCATCGCACCCAAAGAGATATCCTGATTACAGGCGAAAATATGGGTATCAGTAGCATATTCTATACAGAAAATCGGTTAAAATAAATCTCAATAATGAAGGTTCGCTGTGGAAAACGCATTCATTCTGCTTTTTTTAAGTCGACTATATAGTGCATAAGCTCAAACAAATAATTATTGAAATTAAACTTCCATCTGTTCCAGAACGGATAGTAACATTTCAATTAAGCTATCGTGACTCGTTACAGGTCAACCGGATGAATACTTTTTCATTTCGACCGGAACTTCATCAATGTCTTTACCGCCTCGTTTTTCCATGAACCAGATGGGACATGATGATCGAAATTTGCAGTGTATCTTCGGGTCGCGACATTTTATGCACTCGTCACACAAATAGATGTTGTGCTTCATGCACATAAAACTGGTTTCCCGAGCCGGATGTTTAACGCATTTTCCCATTATAATCTTCCCAAACCTAAAAAGTGCGATTTATCAATGATAAGGCGGATCAATCACCCGGTATGCCGTCCGGATAATTGATCCGCTGTCGAAAAGGGATATTGGAAAGGAGGTAGACCCAAGCGTCCCTTTATCGCTTGTTTGTTTTTAATAGGAAGATTCCAATTCTCCTCGCGGAAATATTTCTACAACCGTTTCCCTTTCTGGATAAAAATGATCACAGCTCTTTTTCTATAGCACGGCTTACGGTCTCTTCAGACTGGAGCCCGATAAACCGGGTAATTTTTTTCCTTTCTTGAACAGGACCAATGTCGGGACACTTGTGATCTGCATTTTATTTGCCAGCCAGCCGTTTATATCAACATCAACAACCGCAACCGCCGCCTTTCCTGAAAACCGCCTGGCCAGGACTTCAATAATTGCCTCCTGGATTCGGCAGGGCGAGCACCATGGCACATCAAAGTCGACTAATGCAACACCCCGGGCGTTAATCGTTTAAACTCGGCCAAGGTTGGTTTTAACATCTCTCCTGTCATATCAACCCGAAATGCTAAAAAAGATAAGATATATGCAACTGCCTCAACTTAAGCGATTTTCATTTTTCACGGTCATACGGCCAAGCCATGATGCCGCCTTCCATTACCTTCACATTCTTCCAGCCATTGGCCTTCAAGATAAGGGCAGCCTCATAACCTCGCAGGGAAATCTTGCAAAAACAGATGATTTCCTTTTCCTTGTCCGGGGGCAACTCATGCAAACGGTTTCGCAGTGTGTTCAAGGGCATCAACATCTCCCCCACCCCGAGCCGTAATCGAGTGTATTCAGCTGTCGAACGCGCATCCAGCAAAAAGGGGCGGCTTTTTTCATCAGTCATCTTTGTGGTTCCGGCATCGGAAGCCCTGACCTTTTCCCATACTTTTTGGCATGAAATACCTGTCATCCGGCCGCTGAGTTTGTTCTGCATAATGTGGGCGGATGCGATAAAATGATCGATG
>JAHECJ010000033.1 GCA_024641805.1 Desulfococcus sp. | reverse complement strand
CTGCCACAGATCCGTCATGCTCATGGGGCCTTGTGTTTTAAGCAGTTCAAGAATCAGAATTTCACGGTCTTTAAGCACTCCGGCGTCGCTGTCCGCGATTTGAACCGCCCTGTAAATCCTCATCTTAATGCCTAATTTTGCGATGCTGGTAAATAATCCGTTAATCATGACGTTTCCTTTTAAGTTTTATTTAAAATTAATTATATAGTTTTGTCAAATAAAATATTTCAAAAAAATGATATATTTTTATAATATTATACTTATTCTATTCAACAACGTGGTTATGCAAGACAAAATAAAGATATCACAAAAAAATCTACATGTTAAAAAATCAGGATTGCGAAATACAGACATTGATGCTGCATACGCTTGTCATCAAAATTTATCTTGTTTTCTCCGGGAATTTTATTATATATGATGCCGTTTTAAAAAACCTGGCAAAAAAGGTGTCCCAGTGAAAGCTAAAGTAAAAAGAACACTGACATGTGTGCTTCCAGTGTCTAAAACCCGTATGGGTCAATGTATCGGATGCGGCGCTTGCTGCAAGCTGCCGAATCCCTGTCATTTTCTTAAATATGGCCAAGACGGCCGCAGTTTTTGCTCCATCTACACAGTCCGTCCCTTAAACTGCCGGAAATACCCGAGATCTGCTTCAGAATGTCTGACATCCGCTTCCTGCGGATTCAGATTTGAACAGCTTCCGGAGAGTAATCACCTGCCGATTTACAGGCGGCTGCCATTTTTATCCAGCAGGTCCTTGACGCTTTTCAGCCTTGCCACCTGGCTGCATATGACAGGCGTCTTCAAGCAGCTGAAAAAACTGTTTTATTGATTTGCATCGTGCATCAGGCGGGCTTGCGGTAAAAAAGAGTACCATTACTGCTTTTTTATATTTTTCCGCTTCTTTCCTGGATTTCGCGTTTTTGCCGGACCGGCGGATGATTTCGCAATGGCTTTTTTCTGTTTTTTAGCGGCCCGTTCTTTGAGTTTCCGCTTGGCGGCAACAATATCCGGATCATGATCGTTTTTCGGCTGAAATTCGGCCAGGCGTTTTGCCGGAATTTTATGGCCCAACAGCCGCTCAATTTCAACCAGCAACGGTTGTTCCTGATCGCACGCCAGGGATATGGCGACACCTTTTTCTCCGGCACGGCCCGTGCGGCCGATTCGATGCACATAATTTTCGGGGATATCCGGCAGGTCAAAATTTACAACTCGCGGCAGACCGCTGATGTCCAGGCCCCGGGCCGCCACATCGGTGGCGACCAGAATTTGCACCAACCCGCGCTTGAAGTCCTCCAGCGTTCGGGTTCGAAGGGACTGGCTCTTGCTGCTGTGGATGGCTGCGGCAGCGATACCGTCCGAGATCAACTGTTCGGTCAGCTTATCCGCGCCGTAACGGGTCCGCGTGAACACCATCACCTTGTCCCAGTTATCTTTTTGAATCAGACCGGCAAGCAATTCGCGTTTGCGCAGCCGTTCCACCCGATATACCATCTGGGTCACCACATCTGCCGCCAGGTTCGGAGGCGCTGCTTCAATCCGACTTGGATTGTTCAGGATCTCGCCGGCCAGACGCTTAATGCTGTCCGGATAGGTCGCGGAAAAAAGCAGGGTCTGGTGCTTTTCAGGCAGGAACGCCGCCACATCAAGGATATCGTCAATAAATCCCATGTCCAGCATTCGGTCCGCCTCGTCAAGAACCAGAATTCTTACTCTGGAAAGATCCAGGGTCCCCCGGTCGACGTGATCCAGCAACCGGCCGGGAGTTGCCACCACAATATCCACCCCGCGGTTCAGCCTCACGATTTGTGCATTGATGTTGATTCCGCCATAAATAACCGTTGCCCGCAGAGATAATCGCCGGCCGTAATCCTGCATGGCGCCCCCCACCTGGGCGGCCAGTTCACGGGTGGGAACCAGAACCAGGGTACGCGGTTGTCTCTTTTTTTTCGCGGGCGGCTCTTCGCTCAGCATCTGAACAATTGGCAGGGCAAACGCCGCCGTTTTTCCGGTGCCGGTCTGAGCTCCGGCAAGGATGTCGCATCCTTTCAGGATAACCGGGATCGCCCGGGTTTGAATGGGCGTGGGCGCCGTGTACCCCTGGGCGTTGACTGCGCTTAGCAGCTCGGCCCGAAGGCCCAGTTTTTCAAAAGACATATATCATTACTCCATGCACCAAAGTGAGGATTCGTTTTTATTTTCCCGACGTATTTCCGTCATCATTGATTCGGCAGAACCCTGTCACTTTAACCCGTTTTTCTGACGAAAAATTCGCTTTTCCCCCTGGAATCGCTTTTTTGATATTAAACAGGTGAGTTCAAGCCTCCTTCAGAAGCCTGTTCTTGACACATTCTTGATTTATTTTCAATAAGTTAATTTAATTAAGCCAGGATTTAATGAATTTACGACAGGTTATTAATCCAATCAGCCGGGAAGTTCAGGAAATCGGCTTTTAAACAATACGGCCATTGTTTCAGCAGCTGTTTTAGCGTCTTCGATATAATCCAGGTTCATTACCAGATCGAATTCAATTGACGGGGCCGAATCCTTGCCATGGACCATTTGAAAAAATTCCCGTTGCTCCTTCTCAGCCTGAAAGAGTATCTGGTCGGCTTTTGTTTCACCTATTTTAAGTGAGCGGGCAAGCCGACTGATCCGCCGCTTCCGGGAGCACACGAACCGGACTGCAAATACCCGGTTTCGGGGCAGCATGAGGTGAATCCCCCGGCCGACAAAAATAAAGGGTTCGGTGTGCGCCAGAAAAAAGGCCACATGGAAAAGATGCCGGGCATACTCGCTCATGCTGAAAGCCCTTTCTCCCAGTATTTTACACATAAGTTCTTTTAGTCTGCCGGGATAGCGCTCGTCAAAGGTTTCGATGCTTTGACGGCTGAGAGAAGAAGCATTGGCTATTTGTTCGATGAGCTCCCTGTCCAGCACCTGGAAACCAAGCAGGTCCCCCAGAATTTCTGCAACTTCGATGGCACCGACCCCAATGTTTCGGGAGATGCAGATCGTGGGGCAGATCTTGACACCGGATTTTTGAATTTTCTTCCGAATCTCCTCCTTTGCAAAAACCATCGCATATTCGCCGGCCATCTGCTTCACGCGCCGTTGTCCTTTCCAATAACGTTCGAGCAAATCGTTACTGACTGGATAGAGTTCCATCATTTACCTCCCTGAAGATATGAATTGCATTTAAAAAGTCTTTCCCGCAACAGATCGCATCGAATTGATTGCCGCCTGTCAATAATAGATCAAAACCCGTGCCAAACCGGTTTGATTGTGACTTTTTTGTTAGATATTGAAATGATTGATTATTTAATTTTATAGCGGCAGTAAGCAGTGCGACTCACAAAAAGATTTAAAAGGCATAGTGCCGGAGAATATTACAACATGTAAAAAGCCTTGAAGCGAGGATGATTATATCTTTGAATAAAAACAGGGAGCTTGAAAAAAGGGCATCCGGGACCTTCCGGTCAAATCAGTTGGTCCGGATATATGATATCAAGAAATTTTTCAACCGAATCAAACACGGTGCGGGCAATCGATCCCCGGACAATACCATGCTGATTAAAATCAATTTCCCGGTAAACGGCATCAGGACGATTGATCCGGCGGAATATCCTTTGCCCGCTTTGCCCGTCAACTTTGGGATCGTTTTTCCCCTGCATGATGAGCGCCGGAATCGTCAGGGAAGGAAGGGACTTCCAGACTTTTCGCATGAGTGCCCGGACCTCGACAATGCCCTGGACCGGACAGCGATAATAATTGATGTGCGGATTATCCGGATGGTTACGGACATATGCCTTGCGGAATCTCCTCACTCCCAGACTGCCTGCAAACTGGTTCCAGACATGAAGCAGTTCCACAAAATTTACGGAAATACCCTTAAATTGAAGAGGCGCACTGATTGAAACAACGGCGTCAAAGTCATCCGGTTTTTGTATGGCCTGGTAAAGGGCCAGCCCGGCCCCGGTTGAGAAACCGCCAATAAAGATTTTTTTACAACAGGTTTTCAGGATGGCATGCCCGCGATCCACGGATGCCATCCATTCGTCAAAACGCCTCTTGGAAAGATCCACCGCGGAGGTTCCGTGTCCGGCAAGCCGGGTCGCGCAGACCGTAACCCCTTTTGAATATAAAAATTCCGCCCATTCGCGCACCTCTTCCGGAGCAGCCATTAATCCGTGAACCAGCAGCGCCCCAATTTCCGACCGGGCGTTATGCAGAAGAAAGGGTTCCCCGATATTTCTCGGCTTCGTCTCACCTTCCAAAAAAAATAAGCGGTACTCTTCATTAAAAAGATGGCGTTCTTTTTCAAGAAGGTCCGCATAACCGAAGGCAATCTCATTTTCCGCCTGAACGGACACATTCATTTGAGACCGGCCTGCAGAACCGTTTGCGCTGACTTCACTATTTTTATCCCCGGCTTTCGTTCAGGCAATAACATGCTGCTAAATGATTCTTTCAAAATAAACCCGGTAAATCATGGCATAATGAAGCACACCGCCGATTAGAACCATGACATGAAAAAGCTCATGAAAGCTGAAAAAGCCCGGTAACAGTCGAGGCCTTTTAATTGCATAAATAAGGCCTCCGGCTGTAAAGGCACCGCCGCCGGCAAACAATAAAATCTCCTGAACCATGGACATGTTTGCGAGTACCTGTTTCATAGGGAAAAGGGCGACCCAGCCCATGCCAAGGTATATCAGCGCGTAAAGCATTCGCGGCGCTCGGGGGAAAAACAATTGCGAAAAAACACCAAAGCCTACCAGCCCCCACTGGATGGCGATCATGGTCCATCGCCAGTTGCCATCCATGCAGTAATAACTGACCGGGGTATACGTTCCGGCGATCATGAAAAAAATAGCCAGCCGGTCCATTTTCCGCCAGAAAGACAGTTCATTTTCTTCCTTTTTAAATACATGGTAGAGTGAACTGGCGGAAAAAAGAAATACCACGGAAAGACCATAGACGAGTGCCGTAATAAGCATGGCCGCTGAATGGCTTGCAATCCTTGCCAGATATACAGTCCCGATCACAGCCGCGATCCCGCCGGCAAGGTGCGAATAAAAATTAAATGTTTCAGAAACCCTGATACCCATACTTCCTCCTTTTCAGAACCAACTCCGCATTTACCGAATGAACCATTGTTTTCCCACAAGGACATCAGGTCTGAAATTTAGATTATGTTCAAAGTATGTTAATAATATTTTACAGTCAGAAAATACAGAAAAAACTTTTCGACACCATTTTTAACGGTGTCAGGCAAAGCGAAGGCTTTGGTAAGATAAGATAAAATTCCCGGATAAAAAATTGAAGCCGCCGTCCTCCGGTCATGATGATGCCGGAGAACCCATTCGATGCGTTAAAACTAGGATAATGTTCCGCGGGTACTGGTTTACCATAAGAATGTATGATTTTAGGATGTTGACTGACATATCCGGTTGATATGTGTTGCTTCAACGCGCAATTTTCTATATAAAAATAGAACATTCCATTCCCTTTCAAAAGACCCAAAAAGGATGATCGTAAGATGAAAAAAGACACCAAGACCATCATCGCATCCGACCTTCCTGCCAATGTCAGAACCGGCCTCGATCTTAAAAGCATCAAGCAGGATGTCATGGAAAATCTGGAGTATGTCCTGGCAAAACCGGCCGCCATGAGAACCCTAAGCGACCACTATCTGGCGGTCGCTTACAGTGCCCGCAACCGTATGATCAAACATTGGAGCCATACGGTTGAAAAATTCTTTACAACCAAATCCAAGGCTATCGGCTATTTTTCGGCGGAATTTCTCATCGGCCCTCAGCTGAAGAGAAACTTAATCAGCCTGGGAATTTATGACACGATGAGCCAGGCCGTCGGCGAACTGGGAATGAATCTAAACGACATCATTGAACATGAACCGGAACCGGGGCTGGGCAACGGCGGCCTGGGCCGTTTGGCCGCCTGCTATATGGAATCTTTCGCGACCCTTGGCATCCCTGCCATCGGCTTTGGCATCCGTTATGAACACGGAATGTTCCATCAGAAATTCCGTGACGGCTGGCAGATCGAACTGACCGATAACTGGCTGAGCCTCGGCAATCCCTGGGAACTACCGAGACCGGAGCGGGTTTACAATGTCTTCTTCGGCGGCCACACGGAGCGACATACCGGAGCTGACGGCAGTGAACGCGTCAAATGGATCCCCGGCAGAATTATCAGGGGGGTTGCCTATGACACTCCCATTATCGGTTATAATGTCGGAACCGCCGGCATGCTGCGGCTCTGGAAGGCCGAGGCCCATGAATCTTTCGATTTTCAGGATTTCAACACCGGCGATTACTATGGCGCCGTTGAAATGAAAATAACCGCCGAGAACATCACAAAAGTATTGTACCCCAACGATGAACAGCTCCAGGGCAAACAGCTGCGGCTGGAGCAGCAGTTTTTTTTCGTCTCCTGTTCGCTGCAGAATCTGATTGAAATGCACCTGCTGAAAGAAAAAACGCTGGATAATTTCAACGAAACCTTCGCCGTCCAGCTGAACGACACCCATCCCGCCATTGCCGTTGCAGAATTGATGCGCCTTCTGGTGGATGTCCATAACCTGGACTGGGACCGGGCCTGGCGGATCACCCAGAATACGCTCAGTTATACAAATCACACGCTTTTACCCGAAGCACTCGAAAAATGGCCATTACCACTTTTTGCCGGCCTGCTCCCCAGACATCTGGAAATCATTTACGAAATCAACCAGCGTTTCCTGGACCATGTCGTCAGCATCGGTCTGCATCAGAATGTGAGCTTAAGCAATGTGTCGCTCATAGAAGAAACCGGCGGGAAATATGTGCGCATGGCCAACCTGGCCTGTGTGGGCAGTCATGCCATCAACGGTGTTGCCGAGCTGCACACGGAACTCCTGAAAAACCATACCCTGCGCGATTTTTACACGTTAATGCCGGAAAAATTCAGCAACAAGACAAATGGCGTCACCCCGCGGCGATGGATTGTTTTGTGCAATCCGAGGCTCACCGGCCTGATCAATGAGAAAATCGGCGATGGCTGGATCAGGGATCTGGACAGGCTCCGTGAGCTTGAAAATTTCGCCGACAACCAGGAATTTCTGGCCAAATGGTGGCTGGTCAAGCAAAACAATAAAAGGGAACAGGCGGAATATGTTTTAAAAAAAACCGGGGTTGTATTGAATACGGATTCCCTGTTCGACGTACAGGTAAAGCGCATTCATGAATACAAGCGTCAGCATTTGATGGTGCTGCACATCATCACCTTATACAACCGGATCAAAAAAAATCCGAACATCGATATCCCTCCCCGAACATTTATCTTCGGCGGAAAAGCAGCGCCGGGATATTACATGGCCAAGCTGATCATCAAACTAATCAACTCGGTGGCGGAAGTGGTCAACAGTGATCCCGATATCGGCGGACGTCTCAAAATAGTCTTTATCCGCAACTTCAATGTCAAAATCGGCCACCGGGTATACCCCCAGGCAGACCTGTCCGAACAGATCTCCACCGCCGGTAAGGAGGCTTCCGGAACCGGCAACATGAAATTCTCCATGAACGGGGCCCTGACCATCGGCACCCTTGACGGGGCGAATATCGAAATCCGGGAGGAAGTCGGCGCCGACAATTTCTTCCATTTCGGACTAAACGCACAGGAGGTCCAGGAGTTGAAAGCCTCCGGTTATTATCCCATGGACTACTACCAGAACAACCAGGAACTCCGGGAAGTCATTGGCCTGATCAGTTCAGGCATTTTCTCAAACGGGGACACCGGTCTGTTCAAACCGCTGGTGGATTCCCTTTTATATGATGACAGATATATGTTGATGGCCGATTATCAGTCCTACCTGGATTGCCAGGAAAAAGTGAACCGGACCTGGAAAAACCAGGTACTGTGGACCCGCATGTCGCTTCTCAATGTTGCGCGCATGGGAAAATTTTCCTCGGATCGCGCCATTCGGGAATATTGCCGTGATATCTGGAAGATTCCTCTGGAAAATCAGCCCTGACATTGTAAAAACGGATGCCGACGACGCAATTGTCGTAGAATTTTATGTCTATTTTCAATCAGTTAAAAAGATCTCCGCCATTTGTCACGCGGGATGGATGCTGGCCTCCGCCGGTATTTTAAAAGGCCGCAAAGCCACATCATTTTTTGCGATCAAAGACGATATGAAAAATGCCGGAGCGTTATGGGAAGACAAGGAAGTGGTCGTGGACAAAAACCTGATCACCAGCCGCACGCCGGATGATCTGCCGGTGTTTATGAAATCCTTTCTGGCGGCATTAAAAAAAGCGGCATAGCAATGCACTGTCGACCCGTCAACTGATGACTTAACTGAAGCAGATAACCTGATTCCACAATTTGGTACAGGAGGTAAAAGCGCTTAAACATGTTTCCCACGGAGGACCGTGGGAACCAGAACAATATTTAACGATCCGGAGCAGAGCGACTCCGCAATTTTAGTCACTTCAAACTTTAGCTCACTTCAGGCACTTTCTACATTTTCACTTTCAACCTTCTGTCTTCTCTCTTTCCGCCTTAACCCTTTTTCACGCCGGCCTGATGCACGCTGCAGTATTTCGATCCCGGGGCCGGCTTTTTTCTGCAGGGTGTGCCGCTTTTGGTTACTGCAATGCATTTGCCCGCTTTTGGGGAGTTGTCTGTTTTGGCGGCCGCCTCTTTTTCAGAGGGAGCTGCACTGGCAATATCTTCTTTCTTTTCAGGGGGCGTCTTTTCCTTAAGGGGTTTAACGGATTTTAGCGCGGACTTTTTCCTGTCGCCAACAACCAGCGGCTTGATATCCACCTTGCCGGTTTTTGAAATACCGTAGAGATAATCAAATTCATCTTCAAAATATTTCAAAATTGTTTCCGGGTCCGGGACCAGTCCCTCATCAGTCACCAGCCCGATCCCGACTTTGCCGGCATAGCTGAAAATGCTGATGCCCATGCCGACCCGCCCGGTTCGGGGAACCCAGCCGATAAAGTTTTCAATCTTTTTGCCCGCAAAATAAAGCGGCTCCTTCGGACCTGGAACATTGGTCATCACCGTTGACGCCTTGTTTGCAAAGAAATTGGAAGCGGTTGTGGCAATACTGGCCGAAGATATGCCCAGAGCACTTAACACCATAAATGCAACAAACGCATCCGGCGACTGCTTGAGATGATCCATGCGTTTCTTGACTTCCCTTAAGCGCAGTACCGGGTCTTCGATATGAACCGGCAGGGCAAGGAAAACCAGACTGAATTTATTGCCCAGTTCAAACGCGGTTCCGGGTTCACGGATATTGACGGGAATCGCGGCTCGCAGTTCGGTTTTATGCGTCCGGTCGCCCCTCATAATCAGATATTGCCGAAGCGCGCCGGCCACTGAAGCAATCAGCACATCATTGATCGTGGCATCCATCGCTTTACTGATGGTTTTCACTCTCTCCAGCGACATGAGATTTGTCCAGGCAACACACTTTCGCACTTTCAACGGCCCTTTAAAGGCAGTTTTCGGATCCGAAGGCATCATGGCCAGCTTTCCCAAAACCGTTGCCGTGTCCATCGACAGATTCGCAGTATCCTTTGCGAATTTCTTCATATATGACGGCCTGGACACCACCTTTGACCACTCCGCAATCAGTTTTTCACCGACGATCTGGGTTTTGTCGATCACCCCGGAAACACTCGTCAATAGCTGTCCGGCAGGGATGAACGACGGGGGCGTCCATTTCTTTTTCCGTTTTTTGGGCTTGTCGCCAAACAGGGGCGTTCCGCCGGGTTCCGTGTCCGCAGTGGAGAGCAGCACATAGACCAGGGATATCCCGTCCGCAATGCAGTGATGCAGCCTGAAAAAGAGCGCGCATCCGGTTTTATAATTTTCAATCAGATGACAGCTCCACAGGGGTTTGGTCCGGTCCATGGGAATGGTCATTAAATCACTGACCATGTGCTGAAGCTCTGCCTTCCCGCCGGCTCCCGGCAGGGCCACCCGTTGAAAATGAGACCGGATGTCAAAATAAGGGTCAAGCTCCCAACTGGCTACCCCCACACCGGATATCGGCGTGACAACACGCTGCCGGAACCGGTCGAACGCGCACAACCTGTTTTCCAGTGTTTTACTTGCCTGATCATAATCAATGGTTTCCTTGAATTCCATAATGCCGGTGATAATCATCAGGTTGGTGGGGTGGTCCATCTGGAGCCAGAAATTGTCCGCATTGGTCATTGTCTCAGCCATGGTGCTCTCCTTTTAAAAATTTTCACACAGAATTATTTTTATCAGCGAAAAACAGGCCGGAAAAGAAATGTGCATGAATATGTTATAGCGGATAGACGATCTTATGTCATCATTATTATAACCAAACTTTGAAATCCAAATGGTGAAAAAATATTAAATCCGGGTTTGAATTTCAATTTTCAGATGATTTCAATCATTAAAGAATATCTTTTGAATTCTTAAAATATATGGTAGGTTATGCCAATTTAAGTTCCCGG
>JAHECJ010000541.1 GCA_024641805.1 Desulfococcus sp. | reverse complement strand
TAACCGGTTCAACAGTTGTTGCTGAGTCTCCTGTTCCTTCTGGGAGCGAAGGGCTTTATAAACATCATTTTTTACATCTTCAAAAGCCTGTTCTTTCTCTTCCTTCATAAATTCCTTTTTATTCACCGCATAATAGGTCTCAAGATCAGACAGGGTGATTTTAATTTGGTTTTCATATTCCTTTTCCACGGCCATCCTCGCCAAAAGACTCCTTTCCTGATCATTGAGAAGGTCACGAATTTTCGGGTCTTCAGTAAGCTTGTTTTCCCGTGCATTTCGGTAAAGAACTTCTTCTCCGACAAACTGGTTTAAAAACATCATCCGGTTTGCGGGTGTGGAATATTGTTTGAGCAGCCCCTCCTTTTGCTTATTCCGGTCTTCTTCAGGCAGGTAAGGGGCCATCAAGCTCATTTGTCGGTCAATATTGGTTTCCATGCGCCGGTCCAGTTCGGAAGCAGTGATTTTCCGGGTCCCGATTTCTGCAATGACCGGGTCATCCGAAACCGCTGTCCTATCAGGCTGCTTCAGGGCGACGCGATCTGCAAGCTCATGATGCATGGCCGAAAATTTACCTATAGACTCCAGACATTCCTGGATCCGAATGGCAATTTCGGAAGCAATGGAATCAACGGGGGAAAAGCCCTCTGACCGGTAATAGCTGTCCAACGCCTGTTCGTAAGCATTGTTATCCTGATAAAGTTTTCCAATCCGGTACCAGATTAATGCGGTATCCTTTTGATCTAATTCGGCCTTGGTGATATATTCCTTCCATGCATTGGCGGATGAATTATACAGCCCCTGTTTTTCAAGCTTTAGCGCGATCTTTTTCTGAAGGTCCGCATTCAGGTCATCGCTGTTTTGCCACGGGATTGTCACTCCATTGGGTTTTAAAGAAATAAACAAATTTGCACAAACCCCAATTAGGATGAGAATAAGAAGCCATGTTAACCGTTTCGGCTGTCGAAGAACAGTATCCGCTGGTTGAATAGGAATTTCAAAGTTAAGTTTCTTGATACTATTCTCCGACATTTATCGATGTCTCCTTCGTTCACGCATTTTAAAAAATTTGACCAGATCCACCACATAATCCCTGTCTGTTAAAATTTCAATCTGGTCAATATCCATGGATCGGAACATTTTTTTCAGGTTATCCTGGTGTGTATGTCCCATTTTCTCATAATTTTTGC
Source organism: Desulfococcus sp. (assembly GCA_024641805.1). Taxonomy (GTDB): domain Bacteria; phylum Desulfobacterota; class Desulfobacteria; order Desulfobacterales; family Desulfosalsimonadaceae; genus SURF-3. The sequence continues at coordinate 1,647 of JAHECJ010000541.1, read as the reverse complement.
GCACCTGTTTGCTTCCGGTATCAATTAAAATTACTTCTCCAGTCTCCGCGTCTTCAAGTTCAATCAGTCCGACATTCGGAAGTTTTATTTCTCTTGGATCGGCGATGGAAACGGCCAGAAGATCATGTTTTTTTCCAAGCACCCTCAATTTCATTTCGTATGCTTCTTCCAGAAAATCCGAAATCAGAAACACCACACTCCGTTTGGTAATAACGCGGCCCATAAATTCAATTCCGGCGGAAATGTTCGTTTTGGTCTGTTTTGGTTTAAATCCTAAGAGTTCTCGGATCAACCGGAGTACATGAGTGGTGCCTTTGGCTGGGGGAATAAACATTTCCACCTGATCGGTAAAAACAATCAGGCCGACTTTGTCATTATTTTTGATCGCGGAAAACGCCAGCAGGGCGCATAGTTCGGCGGCGACCTCATTCTTTATTTTGCGCGTGCTGCCAAAAGATCCGGATGCGGACAGATCGACCATGAAAATAACCGTGAGTTCACGTTCTTCCACGAATAATTTAACATGCGGCTCCCCCGTCCGGGCGGTTACATTCCAGTCAATGGACCTTATATCATCACCGATATGATATTCCCGTACCTGGTCAAACTCCATACCCCGGCCTTTGAATACGCTTTCGTACTCGCCGGCAAGTGATTCGTTGACCGCCCGGCTGGTATAGATTTGAATATAGCGTATTTTTTTTGCGAGTTCTTTTGGAATCATGGGACTTCAACCGTTTCAAGAATCTGTTCGATTATATCTTCGGAGGTTTTTTCTTCCGCTTCGGCCTCGTAGGTGACGATTACCCTGTGACGAAGCACATTGGCAGCAACGGTCTTGACATCCTGCGGTGTCACATATCCGCGTCCCTCTATCAAAGCGTTTGCCTTGGATGCCATGGCGAGAAAAATGGTGGCGCGAGGAGAATCGCCATACCGGATCAGCTGACCGATATCCAGTTTGTAATTTTCCGGTCGACGTGTTGCTTCCACCAGGTTGACAATATATTCCTCAATTTTATCATCCATATAAATTTCATCGCTGAGTTCCCGCAGACGCCTGATATCCTGAGTCGAAAGGATTGGATTGATGTTGACGGCCGGGGCTGATCGCGCCATTTTTTTTAGTATTTCATGTTCTTGATTTTTACTGGGATAAGTGATCTTCAGCTTTAACATAAACCGGTCCACCTGAGCCTCCGGCAGAGGATAGGTCCCTTCCTGCTCGATGGGGTTCTGGGTAGCCATTACGAGGAACGGATCATCCAGCTTAAAGCTTTCATCGCCAATGGTTACCTGCCGTTCCTGCATGGCTTCCAGCAGGGCACTCTGGACTTTTGCCGGCGCCCGGTTGATTTCATCCGCCAGCACGATATTGGCAAAAATCGGCCCTTTCTTGGTTTTGAATTCTCCGGTTTTAGGGTTGTATATCAGGGTGCCGATCACATCCGCCGGCAGCAGGTCAGGGGTAAACTGGATCCTCTGAAATGACGCCTGAATCATTTTGGAGAGGGTGGTAACCGACAATGTTTTCGCCAATCCGGGAACGCCTTCAATCAGTACGTGATTATTGCAAATCAGCGCCAGTAAAAGCCCGTCAATGAGTTTCTCCTGACCGACGATTACTTTGTGAATCTCGGATCTGAT
>JAHECJ010000540.1 GCA_024641805.1 Desulfococcus sp. | reverse complement strand
AAAAACTGATTGATGAAGCTTTCCCAAATCAGGCGGAAAGAAATAAAATGATTAAGGCGTAAGCGCTTAATCAAGCGCAACGGTGAGTATAGGCTTCGATTTTTTCCTGGGAGAGATTCTGCGGCAGAAGTTTTTCGTAATCTGACTCGGTTTTTGCAAACGGGATGTTGTCAAACAGATATCTCAGGTAATCATATGGCTTTAGGCTGGAGCCTTTGGCGGTTTCAATCAGGCTGTATAAACAGGAGCTGGCTGAGGCGCCATTCGGATGACCGGAAAACAGCCAGTTTTTTCTTCCCACCACAAACGGCCGGATAGCATTTTCCGCTGCATTATTATCCGGCGTGATATATCCTTTCTCAAGATACCGGATGAGCAGGGGCCAGTTCTTCAGCGTATACTTCACCGCTTTTCCCAGAAGACCCTTGGGCGGCGTCTGGCCGGACAACCTATTCAACCAGACCTTGAACTCTTCCAATACCGGCTTTGATTCCTCTTGGCGCAATTCAACAATCCGGTCCGGCGTCAGTTGTTCCTTACGGGCGGATTTCTCAACGGCATACAGTTTTCGAATATAGTCAATGGCTGTCTCGGCATTCCCCTTTTTACCTGTCCCGGAACCAGCCTTGACAACTTCCATAAATTTCCGGCGCGCATGCGCCCAGCAACCCACATGATAAATACCCGGACGACGACCCAATGCATCATAACCGGTATACGCATCCGTCTGGATGTATCCCTGGTAATCTTTTAAAAATTCTCCCGGCACCTGTCCCGATCGTGTGGGATGATACTGATAGATTAATACCGGTTTATCCGGCGGACCTCCCCGAAACACCCACATGTAAGACTTGCTCGTATTCGATCGCCCCGGCTCTTTCATCACCTGAACCGGGGTCTCATCGATATTGACCAGGGGGCCGGATAAAATCTTCCGGTGAAGCAGTTCCATTACCGGTTTGCAATGCTCCGCGGCCTTTATGGCCCAGCCGCACATGCTCGACCGCGGAATCTCAACTCCCAGACGGGCAAATATCTTTTCCTGCCGGTAAAACGGGAGAGCGTCTTCATATTTGGCTACCAGAATCTGGGCCACAAGACCCGGGGTGGCGATTCCCTTGGGGATGAACTGGACGGGAAGCGGTGCGGTTTTAACTGTTGGCCCTTCATCTTCCACGCCTTCACAGTTTTTGCAGGCATACTTGTACCGGATATGACGGATTACCTGCATTCTGGCCGGTATGATATCCAATTTCTCAGCCTCTTCCTGACCGATCCGGCTCAACCGGCAACCGCATGCACAGACCTTTTCCGATTCATCAATATCGTGAATCACGTCAATACTCGGTAAATCTTTCGGCAGTGGCTTCCGGCCGCTTTTCTTACGGGTATGTGCCGGCACAGTGATGGTTCCGGCTTTTTCCGGTTCCGGAAGTTCGGGTTCATCAAACAGGCAAAGCTGAAGCTGGTCTTTTTCAGGGACTTTTTGTTTTTCAGATTTTCGACCAAAAAGCTCGTTCTGAAGCAGGCGGATGCGTTCTTCCAGATAATCGATCCGGCTCTGGGACTTGGTCGAAAGCTCTGTATAAGAGTCGGCTAAAGATGTGATTAATTCTTTAAGTGCAGCAGAGTCATCCGGTAGTTTTGACAGGTTCAAATTCATGGCCTGCTTATAGCAGAACCTATTGAATTTGTATAGATTTATTTGAAAAAAATAATCAAAAAATCATATTAGAAAACGGTGGCATAAGCCAGGAGATGATGGGCCTGATGCTGATGGATCTCCAGCCCTTCCAGGAGCCAGGCCAACTGCCGATGATCGATCTCGTATATATCTTTTTCATCTTTCGGCCATCTGAAAAATTGCTTTTCCAGGCGCTTGTGCCACAGGCAGAACCCGTTCCGGTCCCAGTATAGTATCTTCACCATATTTCGGCGCCGGTTGCAGAATGCAAACAGATGACCGGAAAGCGGGTCCATTTGCAGATGCCTCGCTACCCGAATTGACAGACCGTTGATGGACTTGCGCATATCCGTGTAACCGGTGGCCAGAAATACCCGGACATGAGACGGAAAAAACATTACAGGTGTTCCAGAACATAAACCAGCTGCCGGAGCGTCTCCGGATCAAAATTGCGCTCCACTGCAACCTGGAATCTGCTGACCGACACCCGCAGCGGAGATGTCGGTGAGATCATTTTCGGATAGGGTACAGTCGGGAATTTCAGTTCAATAAAAGCAGGGTTTGACTCTTTTCTGAATTTCCGGTTCCAATATATGAACCGGTCATATGACAAATTGTGTTGCCGGCAATAATCGGCCCGGGTCAAGCCCGAGGTCCGCCAGGCTTCGATGTGCCGCTTCCAGCAGCGACGTTTTTCTTCCTGTTCCACTTGCCTTGAATTTTTTGATGCCATGATTCCGTCCTTCGTTGATTAGGTTGTCGGTTACCATGGCAGATTTTTTTAGGCCTGTGAAGATGGGATTCCTTGAGCGGTTACATTGCAAAAGATTTTACCAGTAAACACTCGATACCTTTACGCTTGGCTGTTTTATTATATTTGGTGTTTAAACAGAATATTGGGGTAATAGAAATTCTTAAGAGGTGTGGCACAAAATTATAATAAAAAAGCCGCCCCAATGGGGCGGCTTTTTTATTGATTATATAATTTTTTGAAAAAAATTATTCACACAGTTCGAATACCGCTGCAGCACCCATGCCGCCGCCGATACACATGGATTCGACGCCGTATTTGGCGCCGCGAACCTGCATTTGCGTCATCAGCTGCGCACAAAGTTTAGATCCGGTGCATCCCAGGGGATGGCCCAGAGCGAT
>JAHECJ010000539.1 GCA_024641805.1 Desulfococcus sp. | reverse complement strand
CGGAGTTTAAAAAGCTAAAACAATTTTATCCTTATATTAACGTTAGCACTTTTCTATCTGATGATTTGCTTAACGTGCGCGTATCTCATGTGCATATCAGAAAAGTTGTGATGAACCTCGTGGTAAATGCCTTTGAAGCGATCCATGGAACCGGCAATGTGGAGATATCGACAGAGAACCGATATATTGATAGGCCGTTAAAGGGTTATGATGAAGTCAGTATCGGTGAATATGCTGTTTTATCTATATCCGATAACGGCATAGGAATATCCAATCAAGATCTTGAAAGGATTTTTGAACCGTTCTATACAAAAAAAGTAATGGGCCGAAGCGGAACGGGTTTAGGCCTGGCTGTTGTTTGGAATGTAATACAGGACCACCAAGGCTACATAGACGTAAAAACAGGCGAAAGTGGCACAAGATTTGACGTGTACATTCCGATAACAAGAGATGAAATATCTGAAAAAGAGATGCTCTCATCTATTGATAGTTATAAAGGAAACGGAGAGACTATTTTAGTGGTTGATGATGTAAAAACCCAGCGAGAAATTTCCTGTAAGCTACTCGAAAAACTCGGTTATCAATGTACATCCGTTTCTAGTGGAGAAGAAGCAATTGAGTATTTAGCACAAAATTCGGTAGATTTAATATTGCTCGATATGATTATGGATCCGAGTATAAGTGGCTATGAAACATACAAGCGGATTATCAAAATTCATCCAGGTCAGAAAGCAATCATATTCAGCGGCTTTTCTGAGACTGAGGACGTAAAGAAAGCCCAGTTTCTCGGTGCTGGCAAATATGTTAAAAAGCCGGTTACAATAGAGAAAATTGGAATTGCGATTAAGGAAGAGTTAACAAAATAGAAATTTCAGATGAAAGAGGGCATTAACGAAACCAACAGTATTCCAAAATTTCTCTCCTTTGCAGCATATCGATAATATTGGATTCTTTCGATTATTCATAAAATACGCCATATATTGTGTTTCCCAACAGATTTTAAAAAAGCATTACTGAAAAAATCGATATGAGCTCCGGAAATATAATAACAAATGATTTCAAAGCCTCCATCGCAAAATTCCTGACAGAAGACAAGCTGCTTAGGGGAGCGGAAGTTGCCGTGCTCGAGATATAAGATGCGTGTGCGAATTTGTATAAAACTGAACGGTAAAGTATATTTCTGGATATTATTGATAAAAGCATTGATGTTGGGAAAACCCGGCCTGCTGCATAAAGAATGCAGTGCGGGCCGGATTTTCCCCGACGATTTTTTGGAGCGGGCTTATTAACCGGAGGGATTTTTACCGGTTCACCACCAGGGCCACGGCCTCGCCGCCGCCGAGGCACAGGGAGGCCAGGCCGGTTTTCTTTTCCTGGCGGATCATTTCATGGATCAGCGTGACCAGCACCCGGCAGCCGCTGGCGCCGATGGGATGTCCCAGTGCGACGCTTCCGCCGTTGACGTTTACTTTTGACGGATCCAGTTCGAGTTCCTTTAAAACCGATACTGTGGAACCGCTGAAGGCCTCGTTAATTTCAAACAGGTCCACGTCATCTTTACCGATACCTTCCTTTGCAAGGCATTTGGGAATCGCCCAGATGGGCGCCACCAATACGTATTTCATGTCAATTCCGTATGACGCCTGGGCCCCGATATGGGCCAGGATGGTGCAACCAAGCGCATCGGCCTTTTCCCTGGACATAACCACAGTTGCTGCGGCACCGTCGCTTATAATGGAAGCATTACCGGCAGTGCCCACCCCGTCTTTTTTGAAGGCGGGTTTCATTTTTGCGAGCACCTCATAGGGCGTTTCAACAACGGTTTCGTCCGTATCAAATATATTGACGCCACCTTTTTTCTGAGAAATTTCAACCGGCAGGATTTCCTTTGCAAACCGGCCGGCGCGGATGGCAGCCAGGGCCCGGCGGTAGGATTCAGCCGCATAACGGTCCTGGTCTTCGCGGGACACATTGTATTTTTCCGAACAAAGCTCGTTGGACATGCCCATATGAAAATCATTGACGTTATCCCACAGGCCGTCATGCAGCATGTGATCTTCCAGTTTTCCAGGCCCCATGCGATAGCCGAAGCGCGCTTTCTCAAGGTAATAGGGAGCCATGGACATGGTTTCCATGCCGCCGGCAACAATAATATCAGCATCACCGGCAGCAATCGCCTGGGCTGCCAGCATCACAGATTTAAGCCCGGAACCGCAAACTTTGTTAATGGTCAGGCATTCGACCGACCAGGGCATGTCCGCTTTTACCGCCGCCTGTTTCGCCGGATTCTGGCCGTAACCGCAGGGCAGGACCATGCCCATGATTACTTCATCCACCACTTCTTTTTCAATACCGGCACGACCTACTGCCTCTTTGATCACCAGCGCCCCGAGATCCGTTCCGCCGATGCCGCTCAAATTTCCGTTAAATCCGCCAAGAGGCGTCCGTACCGCACTGACAATGACCGCTTCTCTCATTATGTTTTCCTTTATATTAATGATTTAAAAATTTAATTAGTCTTTGCCATCACATGTTGCGGCGGTACTTCCCCCCCACCTGATAAAGCGCTTCAGTGATCTGCCCCAGCGTGCAGTATCTGACGGTGTTCATCATTTCTGCAAAAATATTTTCCCCGGCCAGGGCCGTTTTTTTCAATCGTTCCAGCGCCTCCGGCGATTTATCCTGATTCCTTTTAACAAAATCATTTCGCCGTTTTAGCTGGGAGGTTTTTTCGGCGTCGGTGGCGCGGGCCAGTTCCAGTTTTGATAACGTTTCAATGTCATTGGCGTTGGGATTGAGGAACGTGTTCACGCCTATGATGGGAAATTCACCGGAAT
>JAHECJ010000538.1 GCA_024641805.1 Desulfococcus sp. | reverse complement strand
CTCCGGTGATGGAGCTTCGAGAAAGACCGAGTTGATATGCCCCTCAAGATGGTCGACCCCCACCCAGTGAATGTTCAGGGCATAGGCAAACGATTTTCCGAAACAAAACCCCACCAGAAGCGCACCCACAAGCCCCGGCCCCTGGGTGACCGCCACTGCATCCACCTGTTTCGCATCAATACCGGCTTCCTGAAGTGCTTCAGTGACCACGGGAACAATCATTTCAATGTGCTTGCGCGATGCAAGTTCAGGGACCACGCCGCCGTATGGGTGGTGAATTTCTACCTGAGAAGATACCACCGAAGACAAAATGGCAACACCGTCTTCCACTACCGAGGCGGCAGTTTCATCACAGGAACTTTCAATTCCAAGAATTTTCATTATAATACCAAAAGATTAGCTCTTTCCCTTGAAAAACCGTCCACCTGCGAAATGAAAAAAGCCAGTGACCCGCATCAACTGTCCGTTGATTCCATGGTGTCATCCCGGCTTGTGACAAAAAGCTTACACTTAAATTTTAAATTTTGTAAACCCTAAGGGCGATAAGATTTTTGGGAAACTCATCAGCGACAATCGCCTGCGCCCGGTCCATCCTTCTATCTTACCAACAATTCAGATATACTTTTACGATTCCGGGGGAAGCCGCATTCGGATGCGTTCTCACTTTTTTATCTTATAACCACTTGACCCGTTTATCATCTGTTTTTTTCGCTTGGACAACCTCTCCGATGATATAAGCTTTTTCATTCATTCCCGAAACGCGCGCGACAACATCCGGGGCGGCATCTGCCGGAACAACTGCGATGAGTCCGATCCCGTTATTGAACGTACGCCACATTTCCGTTTCTTTGATATTTCCGGCTTCCTTTAAAAATTTAAAAACCGGCGGGATGTTCCATGACCCTCTTTTAATTTCCACGTTAACAGATGACGGTAAGACCCGGACGATATTGTCTTCAATACCGCCGCCCGTAATATGGGCCAGTCCGTGAATCGGCAGGTCCTTGATCAGGCGCAATATAATTTCGGTGTATATTTTGGTGGGTGTAAGCAGTTCTTCCCCCAGCGTTTTTCCAAACTCCGGGATATGTGAATCGACTTTCAGTTTTAAAACATCAAAACAGACCTTGCGGACAAGGGAAAATCCATTACTGTGAAGGCCGGAGGAGGCGATTCCGACAAGTTTGTGCCCTACCCGGATCTCGGAACTGTCCACGATTTTATCGTTATCAACGATTCCGACTGAAAATCCGGCAAGGTCATATTCGGACTTGCGGTAAAGACCTGGCATCTCAGCAGTCTCTCCACCGATGAGGGCACACTGAGACTGACAGCATCCCTCGGCCACCCCTTTAACGATATCCTCGGCGACACGGGAATTCAACTCGCCCATTGCAAGATAATCCAGAAAGAAAAGCGGTTTGGCGCCCTGGACCGCCACATCGTTTACACACATGGCTACCAGATCTATACCAATGGTGTCGTGCTTATCCATCATAAAAGCAATTTTCAATTTTGTGCCCACGCCGTCTGTGGAACTGACAAGGACTGGACGTTTATATTCTGCCATATTTAAAGAATACAAACCGCCAAATCCGCCGATCTCACCCATGACTCCTGATCGGGGCGTCCGGGATGCAATTTTTTTTATTGCATCAACAAATACGTTTGCTTTATCAATGTCAACGCCAGCATCGGCATAGGTTAATGAATCTTTTGAATCACTCATTGGTTATTTTCACCCTGGATTTAATTTTTTTCATTTACCAAAAAAATTGATTTGGTAACGTAATCAGCTCAAAAAGTCAAAACAATTTTTTTTGACATAAGTACTTTAGTGGTGTAATTAAACTCAACATTATTCACAAAGCCACAGTAAACATATAAGAGGTTGAACATGAAAACTTTCGCAAGGCTGAACCGACTCCCGCAATATGTATTTGCTGCTGTAAATCAAATTAAAATGGAAGCCCGGCACGCCGGAGAAGATATCGTGGACCTGGGAATGGGAAACCCGGATTTGGGTACCCCCCAGCACATCGTTGACAAAATGACAGAGGCGGCGCAAAAGCCCCAGAATCACAGATATTCAGCCTCAATGGGAATCAGAAAACTGAGAATGGCCATTGCAGACTGGTATGGACGACGCTATGATGTGGATATCGACCCGGAAACCGAGACCATCGTGACCATCGGCGCCAAGGAAGGAATATCCCATTTAATGCTGGTGACTGTAGGGCCCGGGGATGTGGTTTTATCACCCAACCCCACCTACCCGATTCACCCGTATGCGTCAATCATATCCGGGGCGGATGTTCGGTATGTTCCGCTGGGACCGGACACGGATTTTTTTGAAAACCTGATCGCCACCACAAAACAGACCTGGCCCAAACCCAAGGTGCTCATCCTCTGTTTCCCGCACAATCCAACCACGGAAACGGTGGAACTCGAATTTTTTGAAAAGGTGGTCGACTTTGCCAAAGAGCATGACATTCTGGTCATTCATGACTTTGCCTATGCGGATATTGTTTTTGACGGCTATAAACCGCCCAGTTTCCTCCAGGCCAAAGGCGCCAAGGATGTAGGCGTGGAATTTTTCTCCTTATCCAAAAGTTATAACATGGCTGGCTGGCGGGTCGGATTCTGTGTAGGCAATGCGGAAACCGTCGGTGCTTTGAGGCGGATTAAAAGCTACCTGGACTACGGTATTTTTCAGCCGATCCAGATCGCTTCGATCATCGCTTTAAACGGCCCCCAAGAGTGCGTTTCCGAAATCTGCGAAATGTATCGAACCCGAAGAGACGCGCTCGTGAACGGCCTGAATCGGGCCGGATGGGAA
>JAHECJ010000537.1 GCA_024641805.1 Desulfococcus sp. | reverse complement strand
AGGCACATCTTTTTGCGCAAGCGAAAAAAGCCCCGCCAGCTTCTTCCTCCCCCTCATAAAACTAAATCATGCGGTGAATCTGGCTGATCTGATGGTTTAATTTTTTAATCGAAACCGGATACGCGGTTTTCAGTTCCTGCGCAAACTGCGATATTTTAAATTCCTCGATCATCCAGTAAAATGCTTCGATGGCCGCTCTTTTTTCCATGGATGTGGTCGGTTCCAGAGAATTGATCATTTCACTTAAGTGATCGGTAAACGGTTTGGTATTTGCCGCTTTTTTGCGGTCTTTGTCAATATCCGCCCGCCCTCTTTCCGCTCTCAGGATAAGGGCCCTGATATACCGGACCAGGTCCGGCATCCGGTCCACCCCGTAAAGTTCAATAAAATTTTCCGGCACCAGACCGGCCAGGGATTTGCGCAGTTCACCGATAAACTCCATAATGACCGGATTGGTTGCGCCGGACGTTTCGATGGCATAAAACAGTGACCGGGCCTCCCTGTAAACCGTTATCACCGGCAGAATTAATTTTAAAAACGTTTGCCCTGCGGGAACCAGCTGGTTGACCTGCTGCTGTGCATAATCAAAGAATCCGGCCCGGGTTCGAATATTTCTTCGGAACAGGTCCTGGAGAACCCGGTCTGCCATCTGCTGTTCCACCTGCTTTTTTCCGCCAAAATAGCGGGCCGTTTCCTCCGCAGCGGCCGGCAGGATCAGGTTTTTTTTCAAAAATTTGATGTCTTTTGAAAAATACTGACGATACAGATGCTCCACCCCCGCCTCGTGTGCTTTTTCAGCCGCATCTTTATGCCGGAACAGGCGCAGGTTCACGTCCGTGCCGTCTTTTTCCAAACCCGGGTAAACAGGGAACGCATTGCCATTTTTGTCCGTGATATGGATCACTTCCGGCAAATCCTCAAAATCCCAAGTCGTTAATCCGGTTTTTTCCCATTTTCTGCATTCAGCTTCAAACCCCTCAATTCGCGGAAGCAGGGGAATTGACTGCAGCAGGACACCTTTATCCCGGCTGGTGCAGATTTCCTCTCCGGACGCATCGGTCAGGGTAATACGCATTTTAAGGTGGTCCGGAAGATCTTTTTCATTCCAGATACTGGCCGGGATATCCACTTTTAATCGATCATATAAAAACCGGCTCAGGGAATTCACCAGGGCTCCTTCAAACTTCGGCATCTCCTCCATCACCACTTTGACCGTCTCGGCCACGGGCACCAGCTGTTTCCGATAGGATTTCGGCAGCCCCTTAATCAGTTCCGTGATTTTCTCCTCAAGCAGTCCCGGGACGACCCAGTCCGTTGATTCCATGGGAATTGCCGAGGCAACCGACACCGGCAGTTTCACTGTCACGCCGTCAGGCTCCTGGCCGGGTTCAAACCGGTAGGAACAGTCATAGGTTTCCGATCCCACGGAAACGGTATCCGGAAATAAGGACAACTGCGCATCATCCGGCGAATCAGAAAGCACATCGGAATGTTTCATTTTCAGAAAATCGTCCGATCCTTTTTCCCGGAGTCGTTTTTTCAGGGTGGGCATGTCATAGACGCCGGCCAGCCTTTTCCGGTAAAATTCAAGCAGCACATCATCGGTGACCAGCAGGTCCCGCCGCCGGATCCGATTTTCAATATCGCGGACTTCTTCAATCAATGACCAGTTGTGAGACATAAACGGGAGAACCGTTTTGACATCGCCTTCAATCAAAGCACTCTGAAAAAAGATTTCCGACGCAACCTCTGGATTTTTCGGACCGAAATGAACCGACCGGCCGGAGACAATGACCAGGCCATACAAGCTCACCTGTTCATCGGCAACCACCGCGCCCCGGTTCCGCTGCCAGCGGGGATTCGTATAGCTGTATTTGCATTGATACCCGCCCAGCGACTCCAACCAGTCACGACTGATCAAGGCCACCCGGCGGGCAAACAGGCGGGAGGTCTCCACCATTTCAGCGGCAACAATCCATTGCCCGGCCTTGTTAAACAGCCCGGATCCCGGAAATATCATAACCTGACGCTGTTTGGTGGCCTGGTATATGTTTTTTTCCTTCTTCACCGCAATATTGCTTAAAAACCCGCTTAAAATAGATTCATGAATGGCGGTGTAGTGCGCTGAAAACACATCATCCGGATTTTCCGCTGTCCGGACCGGCGGCGGGTGATCAACATCAAACCCGGATTCCTCCAGAATATCGATGATCTGTTCATGAACATCCTGCCATTCCCGCATCCGTTTGAAGGACATATAATGGATATTACAGAATTTCTTCAGATCCCGGGCACGGATAAACGGCTTTCCGTCTTCCGAATTTTTAAAACACTCGTTCCAGATATTATACAGGGTGATAAAATCAGATGCCGGATCCGTAAACCGCTTATGGGCGGCCTCCGCCTTGGTAAATGCGTCCCGCGGTTTTTCCCGGGGATCCGGAATGGTGAGGGCGGATACAATCACCGCCACTTCCCGGATGCACCCCTTTTCCCATGCTTCAATCAGCATTCTGGACAACCGCGGACCCAGCGGAATCCGGGCCATCAGCCGACCCTGGTCTGTCAATTGAAACGGGGCGTTATCTTTTTTTCTGTTCGTGTTGGCGACAATGGCGCCCAGTTCCACCAGCAGATCGAATCCGTCCTTGATCTGCCTTGATGGCGGCGGATCGACAAAAGGAAAGGATTGAATATCCCCCAAGTGTAAAGAAATCATTCGCAGAATGACTTCTGAAAGATTGGCCCGCAAAATTTCAGGCGAGGTAAACAACGGGCGATGATTATAATCCTCTTCTTCAAACAGCCGGATGCAGATGCCGTTTTGCACCCGGCCGCAC
>JAHECJ010000032.1 GCA_024641805.1 Desulfococcus sp. | reverse complement strand
GTCGGTATTTCCATACCCATTCTGATGATTGCAGTGGGCAGTTCGTATGGGATCCATATTCTGAACCAGTATTACGCGGATTATGATTTGATCACGATCGAGGGCAAGGCGAAAGGTCTTCAGGATGCCATGGCGCATATTTCGACGACCGTTTTGCTGGCCGGGCTCACAACGCTGATTGCATTTATGACATTGGCAACGCACCAGTTGTCCGCCATTAGGGAATGGGGTATCTTTTCCGCGCTGGGCATTGCATTTGCCGTGTTGATCTCTTCATCTATCATACCTGCAGGCCTGGAACTGATGCCGCATAAGGTGGACGGCAAAGTGACTGTCCGACGTAAAAGTCAGAATTCTCCGATCATTGATCGGGTCATCAACCTGATGTCTGCCGGTGCAACACGACATTATAAAAAAGTGTTAACCGTGGTCGCCGTCCTGATCGTCGTATCTGTTGTCGGGTTATTTAAACTCAATGTGGAAACCGAGCTGCTGTATTATTTCAAACACGATAATTATATCCGAACCAGCGCAAAAGAAATCTGTGATAAATACGGCGGACGGTGGGGGTTTAATATATTAATCGATTCCGGAGAGGTCGATGGTGTTAAAAATACGCAGTATTTGAATCTGATAGCGGATTTGCGGGCCTGGCTGGTATCAGACGAGAATAAGGACTTGTGTGTCGGCAGAACGGACGCGTTTTCGGATTATATCAAAACCATGAACATGGCCATGAATAATGATGACCCGGCATCTTTTAAGATTCCTGATACGAATATGGGCATACTGGATTATCTTGAAATCTATTCTGATGAGGATGCGAATTCAGACGGCCGGGTGGACAGTTTTGAGCCGTTTGTGGATACAAAGTTTCAAACATGCAACGTGCTGACCCGCCTGGGACAGGATAACGGAAAACTGATCGGCACCGCCACATTAAAACGCATTTTTAATAAGGTCTCCGACCATCTCACGCAATTTTTGCCGCCGGGTTATTCGTTTAAGATCACCGGACATCCGTGCATGCTGATCACCAGCGTTGATTATATTGTTAATGGGCAGATTCAAAGTCTGTTGCTTTCTTTTATAGTCATTGGCCTGGTGGTTTTCTTTCTGATGAAAGATATCAAGGTGGCGCTTCTGTCGTTAATCCCCATGAGCATAGCAGTGATTTTCAATTTTGGGATTATGGGCTGGTTTGGAATTAATTTAGATATCGCCACGTCAATTATCGCCGCGATTACCATCGGCATCGGTGTCGATGATACCATCCATTTCTTAAACACCTTCCGGCACTATCGGAAGCAGGGGGAAGACGTGGATACTGCCATTGAAAAGACACTGCATGTTGCCGGGAAAGCGATTATTTTTACATCCCTTGCCCTGATTTTCGGGTTTTCCGTACTGGAGTTGTCAACATTTAAACCATTGATCCTCTTTGGTCTGTTAATGGCGGTTACCATGGTTGCAACCACCATCGGGGCACTTCTTATCTTGCCTTCCGCCATTAAATTTACTAAGATCAGGGTGGTTAAACCGGAGGCAATCCCGGTCAAAAGTCCCGTCAAAAAATTGATTCCTGTTTTTGTAAAGAAACACTAAAAATATATTTAGATTTTAAAAAAACATATTCGAACGATCATACCCATCTGTCTGGAGGAGATTTGTGATGAAGGTCAAAATTGTTTTATCCTGTTTATTGATATTATTACTTTCCCTGCCGGTTTATGCGCTAACCGGACGAGAGATCATGGAGAAAAGTGACGCCTTGCCGCAACCGAATACCGCAAAAAGTAAAATTTTAATGCTGATTGAAAAAGGCGGGCAGATTCAGGAAAAAGAGTTTATCCTCCAAATGAAAAAATTTGATAATGATGAAGATAAAGCGATCATCGAATTTACCCGGCCCACCCAGATAAAACTCCTAACCCATTCTCATAAAGGCAGAGACGATGACCAGTGGCTGAGCTTGTCTTCCGGCAAAGTAAAACGAATTGTCTCTTCCGGCCGGGATAAACCGTTTGTCAATTCCCATTTTTATTATGAAGACCTGACATCCATTGATATTGACGATTATGCCTACAAGCTGCTCGGTGAAGAAAACGCCGTCGGAGCGGATTGCTATAAAGTAGAAGGGGTCAAGCAGATCGGCGAAAAGGTCTATGATAAACTCATCTTGTATGTCCGGAAACCCGATTTTTTTGTGGTCAGGGTTGATTTCTATAAAGGCGGTGAATTTCATAAATTTTTAGAAAACTATGACATTAAGGAAATTGATGGTATATTAACCCCCTATAAAATGAAAATGGAACTGGCGGACGGGAAGGGCAAAACCGAGCTGATTCTCAAAGGATTAAAATACAATAGTGATATTGACAGTGCAAAATTCAACAAGGAAGCATTGTGATAAAGACATGTAAAATAAGGACATGACCTCTTTTATATGACGGGATTGGATTTTGCCCATACAATCAATACGGATATTATATAAAAAAAAATTTAGCATCCTGCTGTGGCTGGTTCTGGTCATTGTATGGTGCCTGTTTTTCGGGACCGGGGTTTCTAAAACGTCGTCCGTTGCGTTTGCAGATGATACTTCAGTCAAATCGCAGCCTTTTGATGAAATTGAGAGCGATGAAAGCGACGGCGAAGAAACTGAAAAGAGTGAAGAAGACTCCCTGGCGTTTGACGAAGACTGGGACACCGAATTCGACGAAGGTGACATAAGCGCACCGGTCGTGTCACCCTTTACCTGGCGGTTTGAAAGCGCATTTAAAAATATTATTAATACCGACCGGGAAAAGCACTTTGCCGATGCCTGGGAAAAAGATGAAATCAGTGGGCTGTTTGAGTTTAAATACGGCAGTGCCGACGACTATCTGTTTTCATTGACCGGCCTGTATTTTTTCCCCACCTTTATCAATGACACCGTCGGTGATGAGTATGTTTATTCATCTTCCAGTAAGACTTACCGTAATCTCCGCATATCAACCGATTCCAGCGAGGTCATATTCCGGGAGCTATATTACAACTGGTCCCGTGAGAAATTCAGGCTGAGGGTCGGCAATCAGATTTTCGGATGGGGGACCGCTGATTTTTTAAATTCCACATCCTACTTTAACCCCAGTGATTTCAGGGAACTGTTATTTAAGGACCAGGACCAGGTCGCCCTTGGCGTGCCGTCTGTATCCGGTTTGTTTTTTTTCAAAGGATTCACCGTCGAAACCGTTTTTGTCCCGGTTCATACAGCGGCGGCGTTTCCTGAGACCGGTAACTTCTGGGCAGTCAAAATGGTTGAAGATTCTTATCCAATTATTTTCGGCGATGAAAACCCCATGGAGGCCAACAGCAGTAATTTCGGGTATGGCGCTCGGCTGGCAAGCACTCACGAAGGACTTGATTTTTCATTTTCCGGATACCACGGACCGGACAAAGATCCGGTGCTGGTGCCATTCAGCACCGTGCTTATCGAAAACCAGACTGTGTCGGTCCTTATTCAACCCCAATATTTTATTGTCGACTATGCGGGGTTTGATTTTGCCTTTACATATGAAGATTTTGTGTTTCAGGTGGAAGCAGCTTATTCCCCCAATAAAAGCGGGTTTATCAAGCAGGATACTGAAAAACCACAGGATTTGACATTCCCCTATGACACCCGGAAAACCGATTATCTGTCATATTCCGTGGGATTTAATTATTTTATTCCCATGCAGAAATTTCTGCCCGGACATGCCGGGGAATCCTTGTTTACAATGGAGTGGTTCCAGGCCCAGTATTTTGATAGTGAGATTGAACGCCCTCAGATAACCGATTTTTTAACCTGCCGTTTTCAGGACACCTATTTTGACGACCGCGTTAGTATTTCAATGACCGGTATTGTTGAAACCCATAATGGCGGTGCGGTTTACTGGCCGCAAATCGGCTATGATTTTCAAAACGGATTCAAGGCTGAAGTCGGCTATGTTGCCATTGACGGTCATGGAGAGGGCGATTATCAAAAAGATTCGCTCTTCTACTACTTTAAAGATAATGACTTTATCATGGTGAATTTAAGGTATGCGTTCCCGTAATCTTTATATTTTAATCATATTGTCCGCTGTTCTGGGAATATTCGGTTGCGGAGATACGCCGGATGATCCGGGAATGTTCCTTTCCGGCACATTTTCGATACATGATGCGGGGCAGAGTGCAAACTCGCCGGTGCTCGTGGCGTTGACCAATTCGATTGACGCGGATATGCTTGAAAACAGCCCCAGAGATGTAGTGATCGAATACATGGTCGCCGACAGGAAAAACGGGACATTTCGGATGGACCTTTCCAATAAACATATCGGCGCCGAAGAGGACGTTTATCTTATTGCTTTTGCAGATAACAACTATACCGGCGATGTCCCGTTTCCGGATGCCGGTGATGTGATCGGTGTGTATGCGGAAGCGGACAGAATCTCACCGGCCATTCATTTGAAAGACGGAGAAAACGACGGTTTTCACATCGACATCAATCGGGAGGTGTTTGATTACACGGCATCTATATCCGGGACGATTCTGGGAGGTGACACCGGGGAAGTGACCCTGGTGGCCTACGCCGGCGACATCAATTCATCGGACTTTACCGGCCTGGATTTTAACGAGGTGGTGGGGTTTACGACACTGACTAAAATGGATTCCCCCATCGGCTACACCCTGGACATCCTGCCTTACGGCAAAAACGTGCCGATAAAGAATGTGCAGGTGTTTGCGCTGCTGGACAAAAACAACAGCGGGACAGTGGACGCAGGCGACCGGATCGGGTTTTACGGCCAGGGGGATGACTATTCAACGCTCCTGAATATTGAAGACGGCACGGCGCTGGCCGGCATTGACATTGAGTTCAAATTTGACGTCAAACCGCCTTGCGGAAAGGACATCACCCTGTCCGGGGATTTCACCCTGCCCGAACCATACACGCCGGATTCTCCGCCGGTGTATATTGCCGTATTTGACGGATCAAATCCGTCCGGGGTGCTGGATGATCCGTTCGGGTCCATCCTGTATTTTTCAAAAATACCGGGCGGGGTAACGGAATTCTCCTTTGATCTATCGGATACGGGCCTGTGCCCTGGCGATGAAATCATGGTGATCGGCCTGTGGGACCGGGATTTTGCCGGCGGGTTTCCGGATTTCACGACCGGCGATTTTCTCGGCATCTATGCGGAAGAAGGGATGATCTCGCCAACCGTCAGGCTTGATGCCGGGAGCAACAGCGGTTTTCACATCGATATCAACCGGGAGGTGTTTGATTTCACAGCGTCCATTTCCGGAACGATACTGGGAAATGATTCCGGCAACGTGATTCTTGTGGCATATGCAGGGGAAATACGGTCTTCTGATTTTTCAAGCCTGGATTTTAACGAGGTGATCGGCTACAAAACAGTGAAAAAGCAAAGTGTGCCAATGGATTATACCCTGGACATCCTGCCGTACGGCAAGAACGTGCCGATAAAGAATGTGCAGGTGTTTGCGCTTCTGGACGCCAACAACAGCGGGATGGTGGACGGCGGGGACCGGATCGGGTTTTACGGCCAGGGGGATGACTATTCAACCCTTCTGACCATTAATGACGGCACGGCGCTGGCCCGCATTGACATTGAATTTAAATTTGACGTTCAGCACGCGGCCGGGTTCAATATTTCCATTGCCGGGGCGTTTTCCGTTCCGGAGGATTATCTGCGCGGAGAAAAGCCAATTTATGTACTGGTGTTTGATTCGGACAACCCGGCTGAAATATTAAATGATCCATTTTCTGTTTTGAAATATTTTTATAAAATGCCGGAAGATGACCTTTATTTTGACATTGATTTGTCAGGAACGGATCTGGTCCCCGGTGATTCAGTGATTGTCGCGGCGCTGTGGGACCGGGATTTTATCGGCGGGTTTCCAAATCCCACCAAAGGGGATAAACTGGGCCTGGTGATCAACAAGGAAACCTATCAGTTCACCACCCAACTGAATTACGGGAAAAATATCATTCCTCCCGCAGGGTATGAGTTCAAAATAAATAAAAACCTTTATGACTTTTCATCTAATATCGATTTTGCCATCGATTTGAGTGATACCGGCGGTTTTGATTCCCAAAGAGCAAAGCTCCTCGTATTGGCGATTCATGTGGACGGGGTTTCCGTCAATATATCACTGGCGGGTAAAATTGCGTTGAATATTGATGTGGATTATCTGCTGGGGATCGATATTATTTCCCCGGTCGAATATGATTATATCGGGATTGGGGATCGCACTGACCCGTCGCGGCCCAGAAAATTGCCCATTCTCACGGCCATCTATGATCAAATACCTGTATGGGAAAATAACCAGCCGCCGGAACCCCTGATCAAAGGAGTGGACCACGGCGAAGATACCGAGAGAACCGCTTATCTTGTGGCTGTCCTTGACAAAAACGGGAACGGAGAGCTCGACGGTGACGATGAAATCGGGTATTACGGAGATTACCTGGTCGAGATATTAGATGATTATCTTTCTGTGAACATTCCATGGCTGGGTGATATTATCATTCCGGATGTGTTTATCTGTTCGCTGCAGTTTCCCACACCGATTAAAAGAATTGTAAACGGAAGAAACCATGAGCTGCGGAAAGACGGTTCGGAAGGCCCCTACTGGATTGCAAACTTTATCAAAAATTTTTAAAACGAATTCCCTGCGCCTATCTTCCTGATTGCTTTGAAATCGTTCATTCCTCCGGTTGAATCCTTGTGGCTGGAAACCTGAAGTGCCCCGGCATCCCCCAGTCGTCCTCCTCTGTTTGTAAAAAATTGTCTTGTTAAATTAAATGGTTGACAGCTGGCCTCGAATTCTTTAAATAAGATAGATTATATAACGTTCGTTTTATAATCTATTCGTTTCTGATCCATGCCCCCTTTAAAAGGAGTTGTGAAATGAGATTCTTCAGGTTTCTTTTAAGCATTGCCGTCCTTTCTTTTTTCGGGTTGACGACCGGTTGCAACAGCACGAAGTTTATGGTGGATTCCATGGATCCCCTGATGGAAAAGATGAATGATGCGGTCAATCGGCACACGGACGTTGAACTGGTCAAGGATGCCATGCCGGCGGCCCTGATTCAGCTGGATGGTATGATTGAAGCATCTCCCGACAATACGAAGCTCTTGGTCCGGACCGCGGAAGGATATAACGGATACAGTTTTGTTTTTGTGGAAGGCAAGGACAACGAGCGGGCGAAAAAGTTGTATTACCGGGCATTCCAATACGGGCTTCGCGCACTGAAGCAAAAAGAAAAATTTGCCGACGCGGTTGACGGCCGTCTCGATGCGTTTGAAGACAGCATGGATGTATTCGGAAAGGAGGATGTGCCCGCGATATTCTGGACCGCCAGTTCGTGGCTGAGCTGGGCGGGATTAAATGTCGATGATCCGGAAATTTTTCTGGCACTGCCGAAAATAAAAGTCATGATTAAACGGTGTATTGAGCTGGACGAAACCTACAAATATGGCATCGCGCATACGGTCCTTGGCGTATTGTATGCCTCCCGACCGGTGGCACATGGCGGGAAGCCGGAGATGGCAAAGGCGGAATTTGACCGGGCGTTTGAACTGTCAGACAATAAAATGCTCGTTTTTAAGCTGATGTATGCCCAGTACTACGCCTATCAGATACAGGACAGGGAATTGTATGTGAACACATTGAATGAAATTATCCATGCGCCGGATGATTTGCTGCCGGCAATGGGATTCATCAATTCGGCTGCTCGTAAAAAAGCGGAAAATCTGCTGAACAATGTCGATAATATATTTTAGGAAAGGCAAAGCGAATATGAATAAAAAATGGCGTGGATTATACCTGATCTTTATTGCCGTGTTGATGATATGCGGATCAGCGTTTGCTGGAACGACCCCTAAAATACTGTTTAAGATGGCGACCATTGCCCCCCGGGGCTCCTACATGATGCAGGTGATCGACGAAATGGACGCTGACATCCGGAAGCAGACAAATAACGAAGTCGGTGTGAAATTGTATTATGGCGGAGTTCAGGGGGATGAAGAGGACGTGCTGCGGAAAATCCGGCTGGGCCAGCTTCATGGCGGAACATTTACCGGACATGGTTTGGGGCTGATCGTTCCGGAAGTAAGGGTTACGGAACTCCCTTTTGTTTTTCGAAATTACGATGAAGTGGATTACGTACGAAGCCAGTTACGGGATTATATGAACCAAAAGTTCGAAGAAAAAGGCTACATTGTTATTGGATGGAATGAAATCGGTTTTGTTTACAATTTTTCCAAAGTCCCGATCACCTCGCTGGAAATTGCACAAAAGCAAAAATGGTGGCAATGGGAAGGGGATCCCATGAGCGGGGCTATGTATGAAGCATTGGGAATCAAACCGGTTCCCTTATCAATTACGGATGTCATGACATCACTGTCAACCAAGCTCATTGATACAGCCAGCATCACGCCCTACGGCGCTGTCGCATACCACTGGTACGAGCGGTTTGAGTATATGAGTGAATATCCGGTAACCAATGTTCAGGGCGGGACCATCATAAGCAAGCGGGAATGGGATAAAGTATCTCCTGAGAGCCAGAAGAAGATTCAGGTTATTTGTCAGCCGTATTTTGACCGCCTCAGCATACACACCCGGGAGCAGGATCAAAAATCAATTGAGGTGTTAAAAAAATCCGGCATCAAGATTGCGCCATATGATGCCGACGGCGGTGAGGAACAGCTGAAATTCATACTCGGAATTTCTAAAAAGGCCCGGGAAAATCTCATCGGCAAGCTGTATTCCAAAGAACTATTGGACCAAACGATTTCACTATTGGAAGAATATCGGAAAATGCATCCGGACAGTCATGTCCAGAGAATAAGGTAGGAACTATCATGCAATGTCTTAAATGCGGAAATGATTTTGATAACCTGTATGAATGTCCCCTTTGCACTGAAATCTGGCGGAACAGTGGGAAATTCAACAGGATTTTTACAAAGGTTGAGGATTTGCTGCTCGAGTTGTTTTTAGGTGTCATGGTCCTGATGGTGCTGCTGCAGATACTTATGAGAAATTTTTATCAGTCCGGGATTCAGGGCGGGGATGATTTAATCCGCCATCTGGTGTTGTGGATTGCGTTCTTTGGCGCCGGGATTGCAACGCGGAGCAGATCCCATGTCAAGATCGATGCCCTGACGAATATAGTGAAAATAGAGACCCGAAAGTATATGGATGTGGCGGTCAACCTGTTCTCATGCCTTGTGTGCGCTATTCTGATGGTCTCATCCTGTCAGTTTTTATATATCGAATACCAGGCTCAGGGCCATTCACAGTTTTTAAACCTCCCGGTGTGGACTTTGGAAATTGTGATGCCGCTGGGGTATTTGATTATCGCCATCCGGTTTGCCATTAACGGCGGTTTCGGAATCCAGGATATATTCAGGGAGAAAAGACATTGATTGCTGCTCTGATCGGAATCATTTCATTAATGGCCCTTTTGGGGGCCCCTGTGTTTGTGGTTATTTCTGCTTTTGCCATGGTGGGATTCTATTTTACGGATATCCCCTTTGCTGCACTGGTGGTGGATACGTATAACAAGTTTGCCAACAATCCGATTCTGTATACAATTCCGTTGTTCACGTTTGCAGGGTTCATCCTTGCCGAAAGCCGGGCATCTGTCCGCATTGTTAATTTTTCCAGGGCGATTCTGGGATGGCTGCCGGGCGGGTTCGCCATCGTGGCGCTGGCGGCGTGCGCATTCTTTACGGCATTCACCGGGGCATCCGGCGTTACCATTATTGCCCTGGGCGGGCTTTTATACCCGGCACTGATCAAGGAAAAATATCCCGAACGATTTTCCCTGGGGCTGATGACATCTTCCGGCAGTCTGGGCCTCCTGTTCCCCCCGAGTCTTCCGATCATCATTTTCGGAGTGGTCGGTGAAACCAGCATCAATCAGCTGTTTGTCGCAGGCCTCATCCCCGGTGTACTCCTGATCGTCCTGCTCGGCATATACAGCACCTTTGTGGGGTTCCGCTCCGAGGTGGTCCGGGAAAAAATTTCGTTGAAACATATCTTCCAGGCTACCATTGAGGCCAAATGGGAGCTGATAATTCCATTGATCGTGGCAATCGGTATTTACGGCGGCTATGTCACCCTGGGCGAGATGGCCACCCTGATAGTAATTTATTCGCTGATTGTTGAGGTGCTGATTCACCGGGAGATTAGAATCCGCCATTTGCCGGTGATCATGAACCAGAGTATGGTTCTTGTCGGCGGGATACTGATTATCTTAGGGGCGGCGCTGGCATTGACAAACTATATGATTGACGCCCAGGTGCCGATGATTATTTTAGAATCCATGCAGGCGGTGATCACTTCCAAGTGGGTGTTTCTGATCGGGCTGAATTTATTCCTGCTGCTGGTCGGCTGCGTGATGGATATCTATTCTGCCCTGCTGGTGGTGGTCCCCCTGATTATGCCCATAGCCGTCAGTTACGGCATCAATCCGGTCCACCTGGGAATTATATTCTTAACCAACATGGAAATCGGTTACTCA